>NZ_JAEVHJ010000002.1:0-100790 GCF_016802855.1 Micromonospora sp. ATA51
GTAGTCTGTGTTCACAGGGGCCTCCAACGTCGTGACGGACGTGAACACCTCCAAGTGAACGCCCAACGGCACGCCCAGAGCGAGATTCACGAGGAGCGGAGGCCCCGCTCCTTCATCACATCAGGTCGGTAAGGAGTCGGTGGATGGCCAGGCCGGGGTGCGGCCGTCAGGCGGCTGCTAGGTGGCCAGGGCGGCAATTCTCTCAAAGGCTTGATGTTCCCGTACCCCGGCTTCCGCCTAGGAACTCTGGACCAGCAAATCTCTTATTTTCCCCCAGTTCCCCAGCGATCCGCAGTAGCCGGTTCCACTTCGCGTTGCGTTCCGACCGGGTCAGGGAGCCGACCTTGATCTGACCCGCACGCCACCCGATTGCGAGGTCTGCAAGGTAGCTGTCCTCACTGTCGCCGGAGCGCGCGCTGACCACGCAGCCGTAGCCAGCGTCCAGCGCTCGCCGGGCCACCTGCTCCGCGCGGCTCACCGTGCCGGTCTGGTTCGGCTTGACCAGTACGGCGTTGCCGGCACCCCGTTCGATCCCGTGATTTAAGCGGGACAGGTGGGTGGCGAACAGGTCGTCGCCCAGGAGTTGGATGTGGGACAACCGTTCGGTGACTTCGGCCCAGCCGGTCCAGTCGTCCTCGTGCAGCACGTCTTCCACCGAGACGACTGGGTAGTTCCTGCACCATCGCACGACCTCCTCGAGCCATTCCGCGCTCGGCAGGTCGCGGTTCTCGACGGCTAGCCGGAATCGCCCGTCCGGCTGGACGATTTGGCTGGCCGCGATGTCCACGGCTAGCGACACGTCGGCTCCGGGGCACAATCCGGCTCGTTCGATCGCTCCGCAGACCAGGTCAAGGGCGGCCGCATTGCTGCGCAAATGAGCAGCGAGGCCACCTTCGTCGGCGACGAGCGCCGTCGGTGCGCCCTGCCGCGCCAGCAGGTCGCTTGCCGCGTGCCGGACTCGCCACACCCACTCGATCGCCTGCGAGAGGTCCGGCGCCCCCACCGGTACTGCGAGTACGTCCTGGATGTCGAGCATCCCTCCGGCGTGCGCGCCGCCAGAGACGATGTTGACCATCGGTAGCGGTAGCAGCGGCGGCTCGCCGGTGTCGTCGAGGTACCGGTACAAGGGAACACCGGCGTCCTGAGCCGCGGCGAGCAGCGCGGCTAGGGACACGGCAAGCACGGCGTTGCCACCCAGCCGGGACAGGTCTGCCGTGCCGTCGACGTCGACGAGCGTGGCGTCGAGGGCGTCCCGCTGGTGCGCGTCCAGGCCTTCGACGGCGGGGCCGAGGACGTCGATCACGTTGCGCACGGCGCCGAGGACGCCGTAGCCGCCGTACCGCTCGCCGCCGTCACGGAGTTCGCGCACCTCGTATCCGCCGGTCGAAGCGCCCGAGGGCACCGTGACCGTGCCCCGCGCGCCGCCGCGCAGCGTCACCTCACAGCCAACTGTGGGCCGACCCCGGGAGTCCAGCGCCTCCCACGCGAACACCTCGCTGATCTGTGAACTCATCGCCGCACCACCGACGACAGGTGCTGCCATATCTCATCCGGATCGTCGGCCGGTCGGCTGAGCAGCGCCGTTGCGAGGTCGCGGACGAGCGCCCGCTGGTCCCCGGTCAGGTACTCGGCCACCGACTTCCCGTCGACCCGCGCCGCCAGCAGGCACCCGACGTGCCGGGAGAGGTATTCGGGCGACAACGTGATCGCCGGGTCGAGACCCTCCTGGTACGCCCGCAGGAACGCGGTGGCACAGGCGTGGTACCGGTCGATCGCGGCCGGCCAGTGCACGCTCTTCAGCAGCAGGTGGGTGACCAGGAAACCCACGTCGAACGCCGGATCCCCGAGGTGGGCGACCTCGAAGTCGGTAACCCACAGCGCGTCCCGCCCGACCAGCACGTTCTTGGGAGAGAAGTCGCCGTGGACCAGGCAACTCGGCCGCTGGAGCATTTCCTCGACGAGAAGCCCGACGGGATTGGCCAGCTCGGGCCTGCGGCGCATCACCTCCCGGTGGTACGGGTCGACGCGCAGCGCGACGAATGCCGTGGCATCCGCGAACTGCTCTGGCACGCCCCGGCCCCCCGCCGTGGCGGAGTGCCACCGCGCCAGCGTCGACCCCAGCTCCCGCGCTGCCCACTCCTCGGCGTGACCGGCGAGGAGCCGGAATTTCCAGTCCTCCCAGCCGTCCGGCGCGAGGCCCATCACCAGCGCGTACCGGTCCTCGTCGCAATCGACGAGGACGGCACGGCGTGCGGCGTGATCTCGTGCGCCAACCGCATCGCGTTGGCCTCGGTCAGCGTCCGCTCCCGTGGCGCCAGCCACTCGTCGGGCACCCGGAGCCGGTCCAGCGACTGTTTGACGACGTATCGGCCGGACTCAGCACGCGCGGCGAAGACCACATTGGAGACCCCGCCGCCGAGCGCCCGCACCTGAACCTGCTCGGCGGCCGTCACGATGCCACGGTCCCGGAGGAACGTGGCGACGTCCTGCTCGTGGCGAAGCAGATGGCGCGGCATGTCAGCCTCCGATCTCGGCGGCCTGTCGGGTCTCGCCCGACTGCAGGGCGGCCTGGAAGATCCGGTGGCTTTCCAGCGCCTCCCGTGGCGTGACGCAGCCGAAGCGGTCGTCGAGCCGGCCCGCCCGTTCGGCGAAGAACGCCGCCCACATCTGCAGAATCACGTCGGAGAAGCCGCTTTCGAAGATGCCGCCGGTGACGGTGGGAAAGACCGACTGGCTGCCCATCTCGACCTGCTGCCAGACCTGCTCCTTGCCGGACAGGGTCATCTGCCACAGCGTCTTCGGGTACCGCGTGGAGAACGCGACCCCGCCGGATGTCCCCACCGCCCGTAGCTGCCAGGTGTTCTTCTGGCCGGGGTCGATCCGCTTCATGTGAAGGGTGAGCGGGAACTCGGTGCCGTCGTGGGGCACCGAGCACAGCAGGGTCGCGTTGTCGTACGCGTCGCAGCGCGCCGGCAGCCCGTCCGGACCGGGTCGCTCCCGCACGATGTCCTGCAGCACCGCGTACACCCGCTCGGGAATCCAACCCAGCCGCAGCGGCACATGACAGACGTGCATGCCGAGGTCGTTCATCACCCCGGCGTCACCGCAGAACTTCCGTTGCCGCTTCCAGTTCAGCGGCTTGTCCCGGTCGAAGTCGCTGGAGTGGCTGAGCTGGCTCGTAGCCTCGATCATCGTGCCCAGGCTTCCGGACCGGATGAGTTGGTATGCCGCGTGGGCTCCGGGGAAGAACGGCATCTCGCTGGAGCATCGTACGAATACGTCCGGCCGGCTCTCCGCCGTAGCCACGATGCGTTCGGCGGCGCCGAGGTCGATGCCGAACGGCTTCTCCGCGAGCAGGTCCTTGCCCGCGTTGATCGTGTCGACGTAGATCTGCTCGTGCATGTCGTGCCGGACCGCCACGTACACCACGTCCACGTCGTCGGCGGCGAGCAGCCGCCGGTAGTCATCGGTGGTGGTGGTGACCGTGTCGACCCGGTCGAACCAGGCGAGCGCCTCGGGGTTGACGTCGCACACTGCGGTGAGGACGGGGCGGACCGGGTGATCGGTCAGGGCACCCCAGCGCGCGATCGCCATGGCGGTCTCCCGCCCCATCAGGCCACCGCCGATAATGCCCAAGTTGACCCGCTGTTGAGTCGACATCGCTAGCCCTTCTCGACGATCGCCAGGGCCTCTTCGGCCGTGGCTTCATCGTGGAGCAGCGCCAAGAGGGCCCGGGTGATCGCCTCGGGGTTCGGGTGCTGGATGATGTTGCGGCCGTAGACGATGCCCGCCGCACCCTGCCGCAGCAGCGCCTCGGTGCGGCGCAGCAACTCCGCGTCGCCGACCCGGCCGCCGCCGCGGACCAGCACCGGCACTACCGCGGTCTGCACCACCAGGTGGTAGTCGTCGACGTCGTCGGTGGGGTCGGCCTTGATCAGATCGGCGCCGAGCTCGCGGGCCTGACGCACCAGCGCCACTATGCGTTGTGTGTCGCCGTCGACCTGGTAGCCGCCGGCTTCGGTGTTGTCCCGCATTACCAGAGGTTCGATCATCAGCGGCATCCCGTACCGGGTGCACTGCTCACGCAGCGCCATGATGCTCTCGATGCAGCGTTCCCGGACCTCCGGCCGGCCGGGAAGGTGCAACAGGTTCGCCACCACGCAGGCGGCATCCAGCCGCACCGCCTGCTCCACTGCGTCAGGGAAGTGGCGGCTGAACAGGTACGAATCCAGCGGGTTGCCGTAGACGTTCGCCACGTCGGTCCGTAGCACCAGAGCGGGTTTGCGGCGGTCGGCGTGCCGCTGCAGCAGCGGCGCCTGGCCCGGGGTGAGCTGGATCGCGTCCGGCGCGGCCCGCACCAGTTGGTCGACCGCTGCGGGCATGTCCTCGATGCCGGAGATGAACGAGGCCTCGCCGAAAAACCCGTGGTCCACGGCGACGTCTAGGCAGCGGCCGGACCCGGGGTGGAAGAGACGGTTCAGTCGGTACATCTGCATACCCTCGCCCTCTTCGGGTTAACGTTATCCGGACCATACCAACGAGTCGCGGTCGTGTCATCGGTGAGGATTCGCCATAAACCCGAAGCACGGCAGCCAGAAGAGGTAGCGGCTTTGAGTCGGGCAGCGCCGGTCAGGTAACGTTCCATCAGAGAGAAGCGAAGGTACGGAGGTCACGACGGTGAAGCGTGCGGTGGTTGCGGGACACGTCTGCGTCGACCTCGTGCCGGAGCTGACCAGGCTCGCCGAGTTGACCCCCGGCCAGCTGACCGACGTCGGGCCGCTCCGGATCCGACCGGGCGGCTGCGTCGCGAACACCGGCTGCGGGCTCGCTTCCCTCGGCGCGCCGGTGCGCCTGGCCGCCGACGTCGGCGACGACGACTTGGGGCGGCTGGTCCGCCACATGCTGGTCGCCAGCGGGGCGGACCTGAGCGGGGTGCTCACCGTCGCCGGTGCCACGTCCTACTCCGTGGTGTTCGACGCACCGGGTGGCGATCGCTCGTTTTATCATCACCTGGGCACCAATGCCCAGTTCGACGGAAGCGGGATCGACCTCTCGGGCGTTGACCTGCTCCATCTCGGCTACCCCACTGCACTCCCGAAGCTCTACGCCGACGACGGCGCACACCTGGTGGACCTCCTCTCGCGAGCCCGCCGATGTGGCGTGACCACATCCGTCGATTTATCTACCGTGGACCCGGGGTCCGACGCCGCGGCAGTTGACTGGCAGACGGTGCTGACGAAGGCCCTGCCGTACGTCGACGTCTTCACTCCGAGCGTGGACGACCTGACTGCCCTCGGCCCCGTCGCCTCCGGCGGCGAACCCGTCGCCCGGACAATGGGGCGGTCGGCGCTCGGGCGAGGCGCCGGTGTGGTGTTGCTCACGGACGGACCAAGCGGGATGTACCTGTTCGCCGCGACGAGAAGCGGTTGGCGGACGCCGGGCGGTGCTTCGCGGGCCGGGCCGGCTGGGCCGAGCAGGAGCTGTTTGTAGCGGCGGAGGCAGTGCCGCGGGCGCGGACTACGGGGGCGGGGGACGCCGCGGCCGCAGGGCTGATCTACGGGATCCTCACCGGCGTCGGGCCCGACACCGCCCTACGATATGCCGCAGCGGCTGCGGCGGACGTGGTGCGCGGGAGACCACTGTCCGCGCGCACGCTGCAAGGTGACGCATCGCCCGGAGTCGAGCAGTGAGCGACACGACAAGGAGCAGACGTGGCAGCTTCGGTAACCGGCGTGACCCGGCCGGGGGCGGGGCCGGAATCCCCGACGTGACGCCGATGGCTCGCAAGGACGGCAGGCGGCCCACGATGCGCGACGTCGCGCAGGCCGCCGGGGTCAGCGTCATGACGGTGTCTCGGGTGATCAACAACGAGCCGACCGTCCATCCGGACTACATCGACAGGGTGCTGAAGGCGGCGGTGCAGCTCGGCTTCCGCCGCAACAACCTCGCCCGCGACCTGCGCGCCGGCCGGGAGACCGCCACCATCGGCCTGGTCACCGAAGATCTCCGCAACCCGTTCTACTCTCAGCTGGCCCGGGAGATCGAGCAGGTGGCGCGCAGCCACGACACGCTGCTCATCACCGGCAGCTCCGAGGAGGATCCGGCGCGCGAACAGGAGCTGATCGTCGAGCTGTGTCACCGCCGCGTGGACGGCCTGATCGTGGTCCCGACCGCGAGCAACCACGTGTTCTGCCGAACTGAGATCGACCTCGGCACGCCGATGGTCTTCCTGGACCGGAAACCGGAGGGGATCGAGGCGGACACCGTCCTGATCGACAACGTCGGCGGTGCCGCGGCCGGCACCGAACGACTCATCGCCCGGGGGCACCGGCGCATCGCGGTGATCGGGTACGAACAGGACCTGTACACCATTGCGGAGCGGACACGTGGCTTCCGAGCCGCGATGGAGGCGGCCGGCCTGGAGGTGGACGAGTCGCTGCTGCGCTTCGGCGCGTTCACCACGGAGCAGGCGGCGGCGGAGGCGGCGGCGCTGCTGGACGGCCCCAACCCACCGACAGGTTTCTTCTGCTGCAACAACCGTATGACGGTGGGCGTGGTGGAGGAGCTGGACCGGCGCCGCGCCGAGGTGGACATCGTGGGGTTCGACGACATCGACTTCGGCAAGTTCCTCCCGATGCCGGTGACCCTCATCGGCTACAGCGTCGAGCAGTTCGGCCGTCGCGCCGCGGAGATGCTGTTCCGGCGGATCCGCGGTTATCGTGGCAGGCCGCAAACGAGCATTATCCGTACCAACCTGATCACGCGTGGCCGTCGCGCCAGCTCGCGCACCGGCCGTACGGGCCGGTGCCGGCGAGGGTTGAGCGAGAATAATCGTCACCGTCTTGCCACCGTGGGATCGATGCCGCGCAGCATCGTTCCCTGGCCCGGTGACCGGTGCGCGTCGTTGGCCGGTGGGTCCTCCGGGTCCCGCATCTGGACCAGCAGCGTGGTACGCGCTTCGTCACTGGTGTTGACCCCGGAGCCGTGCACCGTCAGGTAGCTGAAGTACAGCACGTCCCCGGCGGTCGCCGGGCAGGGCAGCGCGGACTCGATCGGGTACTCGTCGGGCGGCAGGTGGAGGCTACCCGTCGTGTCGTGCGCGAGCGGCCCGAGCCGGTGGCTTCCGGGAACGACGCGCACGCAACCTTTCTCCTCGGGCGCGTCGTCGAAGTGAATGATCGCGGCGAGCACGGTGTGCTTGTGGTGCGGGAAGTAGGGGTGGTCCTGGTGCATGGGGAAGGGCGACCCCTGCTCCGGCGGCTTGATGAATACCTTCGTGTGGTGTAGTTGCACGTTCTGGCCGCCAATGAGCTGGGCTGCTGGGCCGGTCAGCCGTTCGTCCACGATCAGCCTGGTGAATGCGGCGGCGAGGAATTGGACGTCGTGCTGCCCCTGAATGGTCGTTTTCCGCCCCCCGGCCAACTCGCGGGCGCTGCCCCAGGTGCGGTCCTCCGCGGCATCGCCGGCAAGGCGGCCGAACATGCGGTGGCTCTCCTCGCGGTAGGCGGCCGCCTCATGCCTGCTGAACACCCCGGGGACCAGTAGGTATCCGTTCTCGCGGTAGAACTCGATTTGCTTGTCGCTGAGCATTTCTCTTCGTCCTCCTTCTTGGGCGTCAGTCGGTGTCCGCGTCTGCCTGCGCCAGACAGGTGTAGACCTCGCTGCCGCCGTAGTACAGCCACCAGGTCCCCTCGTGGCGGGTCATGCCAGTGAAGAAGATTGTGTCGCGGAAGCAGGAGACCAGCCGTTCCGGCTCCTCGGCGTCGCGGCAGTTCTCCCACGGGTATCGCTCCTCGGCGACCAGGACGGGCCGGGGGAGCCAGTCCACAGCGCGTGCGGGGTCTGACTTGGATAGCAGCACTTCGCCTGCGGCGTAGAAATGGCCGGTGTGGTGGCCACCGGTGAAGAGCACAATCCGATCTGGGTCACTTTGGGAGTAGTCGGTCAGGGCGAAGCAGCCCTCGCCGCCCGGCCAAAGCTCGTCGACCTTGGTGGACTCCCAGTGCAGCAGATCCTCGGAGTACGCAATCAGGCCGTTGTTGAGGTACATGACGAACCGTCCGTCGACCCGTACCGCCTGGTTCTCAGGGTTTTGCAGAACGCAGGCGTTGCGGTGGATCTCATCAGCCTCGGGGAACGCCAGCCCGATCTTCTGCCAATCGACGAGGTTGTCGGAGACGGCGATGTAGACGCCGTTGATCGCCGGGTTCTCGGCGTCCTTCCAGTCCCACCGGTTGCAATACAGATAGTACCGGCCGTCGTGCTCGACGACGCAGACATCCTCGAAGCTGTACCGAGCGTCCTCGCCATGCCGGAACAACGGGTTGTGCCCCTCAAGGCGGGTGAAAGTGACGCCGTCATGGCTGGTAGCAACGCCGATATCGCAGATGTAGTCGATCTCGCCGAACTCAATCGACTGTTGCTCACCCTGGCCCCAGAAGCCCTCCGGTAGTGGCTCCTCCCCACGGTAGACGTAGTAGAACAGGCCGTCCTTGCGCACGATCGCCCCGTTGTGGACGCCGCCACCGAACCGACCGCGGTCCCAACCCTTTTCTGCCGGGCCGAACACTGGGTTGCCGGGATACTTGCCAAACGGGCCGATCGCCCATTCCGGCAGCTCGTACGTCGCTTCGTCGACCGGTTCGGTAGAGAAAGCGCCCCAGTACTCCGCCTCGTTGTAGCCAGTCCTCTCGTACAGCCGCCGCAGGTGGTCCGGGCCGGAGCGCTGCCAGTCGAAGAAGCCGGTGCCGAAGAAGTCGTTGGTGAGCTCTGCCATTGAATACGCCCTTCTGTGCCTCAGATGGCCTTCGTTGCCGCCAGATCAGCTGCCCGTCCACGCCTCGCAGCCACGGAACGGGAAGTCGTACCCCGGCACGTGCCGGGGAAGCGGCTGGTAGCTGTTGACGCCCGGCTCGCCGCGCAACAGCAGTGCGCTGACGAACGGCGGATCGTCGGTGACGATCCGGGTGGACGTCGGGATGTAGCGGATGGTCAGGCCGCACCTCCGCTTCTGCGAGGTGTTGCCGTCGCTCGCGTGCAGGATGTTCGGGTGGTGCACCTCCACGTCGCCGGGCTGCAGCACCAGGTCAACCGCGTCGGACTCGTCTATGTCCACGATGCTTTCCGCGCCGAGCACGTTGTCGATGTCGGGTCGTTGTCGCAGTGGATGGAACTCCTGACGCTGCGAGCCGGGAAGGACCCGCAGGCAGCCGTTTTCAGGCGTGGACTCGTCGACGGCGAGCCAGAGCGTCACCACCTCCATCGGCTCCAGCGGCCAACCGGCACCGTCCTGATGCCACAGCACGGGCCGGTTGGACAAGGGCGGCTTGCAGATGTAGTGGGAGGCGAAAAGCGCGATGTTCGGGCCGATGAAGACCTCAGCGACATCGAGCAGCCGGTCGTCGCTGACCAGCCGCACCCAGAACGGGTCCTGCGCCACCAACTCGTGGCTCAGGTCCTCGGGTCGCCGGTCCGGGTACTTCGCCTGGAGCCAGTCCACGTGGTCGCTCGCCTCGGCGATCAGTTCACGATCGAGGACGTTGCGGAAGACGGCATAGCCGTCCCTGTCGTACTGGGTGCGCATGACGTCGCGGTCGGTGGTCAGGATGCCCATCGGCATGCTCCTTTCGAGTCACTCATCGGGGGCTGTCGGCCCCAGCATTTCGTCGCTGGAGTGACTCGGGCTAGCAGAATCTCTGCAGGAAGTTGTAAATTTCTGACATGCCCGCAGTAGTCAAGTTCGATGAGATTGCCTGCGGCGAGCCGTACCATGCAGCGCTCGCCTTCGTCGGGCACGAGCCGCGAGAACTCTCCTTCCCTCATTCGCACGCCGACTTCTACGAGCTCATGTACGTGGTCTCCGGCCGGGGAGTGCAGCGGATCGCGGGTACAGACCTGCCGATGCGCCCCGGTGATCTCGCACTCGCCAGACCGCACGACCGGCACCAGTTCCTCGTCACCGGCCGGGAGCAGTTGCGCTTCATCAACATCGCGTTCCCGGCGGCCTGTGGCGAGCCTTGAGTGATCTCGCCGGCATTGAGCAGGCGGCCGACTGGGATCGGACCCCGACGCCGCCAATGGTGCGGGCCGATGAACCGGACGGTGAGGTCGCGACCGAGTGCCACCGGGTGCTCGAGCTCTTCCACCGTGGTCCCAGCACCATCGACCTGATCCGGCTGTGGACGGCGGTGGTGCCCGCCTTGGCAGCCGGCGAGGGTGGCACGTTGGGCGCCGCGGGGCGACCGGCCTGGCTGGTGCGGGCGTGTGCGGCGATGAATGTGGAGGAAAACCTCGGGGCGGGGCTGCCGAGGCTGCTCGAGCTGGCCGCGGTGAGTCACGGCCACCTCGCCCGCAGCATGCGAGCGCACTACGGGCGTACGCCGGTCGAGCACGTCACCGAGCTCCGACTGGCGCATGCCGCCCTGCTGCTGGCGACCACGGCCGAGCCGGTGGGCCGGATCGCGGAACGGTGCGGCTTCGACAGCCTCTCGTACTTCGGGCGCTGCTTCAGACACCGCTACGAGGTGAGCCCGCGGGAATACCGGGCCGCCGCCAGCCGTCGCGTCGTACCCAACCAACGCTGACGGGGCTGCGGATCGTGGCGGCGTGTGCGTCAGATCGTGAGTCAACGCCATCGTGGACGCTCGAGGAGTGGGGGGCACGTAACGCCTCCAGGAGTCTGTCGTGACTTCTCTCCGATAGACGTTCGTTTCGAGGGGATGACTTCTGGTCGAGCTGATGTTAGCGTCCGGGTAACGTTATCTCAATTACACGGCTCGAGGGCGAGGCAGCTTCCCTGCCATCGCACAGCGATCGCTCGAGGGCCTTGAGGAGGAGAAAGCCTCATGAAGCGCAAGGCAACCATCCTCAGCGGCCTGCTCGTCGGAAGTCTGCTGCTCACGGCGTGCGGCGGTGGCGGTAGCGCTGGCGGTGACAGCGCCAACGCCCAACGTGGTCCGATCAAGATCTGGTACGCCAACTTCGAGCCCGAGATCAAATGGGCCCAGCAGATGATCGAGGCATGGAACGCCGAACATCCGGACCAGAAGATCACCGGTCAGGAAGTTCCCGCCGGGAAGTCCTCGGAGGAGGCGGTCACCGCGGCGATCGCCGCCGGCAACACCCCGTGCCTGATCTTCAACGGCGCCCAGATCGCGACCCCCGACTACCAGCACATGGGCGGCCTGGTCTCGCTGGACTCCTTCCCAGGCGCCGCCGAGTACATCGAGTCGCGCAGCGGCGAGAAGGTGGCACAGCAATACAAGTCGCCGGACGGGAAGTACTACCAAATCCCCTGGAAGGCCAACCCGTTGATGATGTTCTACAACAAGGACATCTTCGCGAAGGCCGGGCTGGACCCCGACAATCCGCCCCTGAGTACCTACCAGGATTTCCTCTCTGCGGCACGCAAGGTAGTAGCGAAGGGCGGTGCCAAGTACGCCATCGCACCCGCTCCGACCAACGAGTTCTACCAGTCGTTCTTCGACTTCTACCCGCTGTCCGTGGCCGAGTCTGGCGGCACACTGCTCGTCAAGGACGGCAAGGCCCAGTTCAACTCGGATGCCGGCCTACAGGTCGCGAATTTCTGGCGGACCATCTATCAGGAGGGTCTGGCGCCTAAGGATCCGGTGAGCACGACCACCGACCCGTTCGCCGAGGGCAAGGTCGCCATCCGCTCCGCCGGCCCCTGGGCGATCAGCACCTACGGAAAGCTCCACTGGGGCGTCGTACCGGTCCCCACGCCGAACGGCATGCCCGCCAACCAGACGTGGACGTTCGCCGACGCCAAGACCATCTCGATCTACAGCTCATGCAAGAACCGGGGCACCGCGTGGGATGTGCTCAAGTTCGCCACTGGTGAGGAGCAGGACGGCAAGTTCCTCGAGATGACCGGGGAGATGCCGCTTCGTCAGGGCCTGCCCGACAAGTACCCGGACTATTTCGCGAAGAACCCGTCCTACATGACCTTCGCCGACCAGGCCTCCCGGGTCGCCGAGGTGCCTTTCGTGCCCAACAGCATCGGGATCTGGCAGACCTTCCGCGATGCGTACGTGGCATCCGTGGTCTTCGGCAAGCAGGACGTCACGTCGGCCTTCGACCAGGCCGCGCAGAAGGTCGAGCAACTCGCCGGCGAGAAGTGACATGAGCCCGGATACCGCATCGATTACCGCCGGACGACTCGGCGATGTGGCGGGCAAGAAACAGCCGCCGCGCCCCCGGCGCCCGGTCCGGCGGCTGCTAGGTCAGCACCCGATTGGGATCGCCTTCGTCACGCCGTACACGGTCTTCCTGGCTGTGCTCGCGGCGTACCCGATCCTGCTCGCGCTGTGGATTTCGTTTCATGACTTCTTCTTCACGGCACCCGGCGTCGATGTGCCCAAGCCGTTCGTCGGCCTGGACAACTACGCCGACGTGCTCAGCGACCCGCTGGTACGGCGCTCGTTTGTGAATATCGCGATCTTCCTGGCCATCAACGTACCGCTGACGACGATCGCTGCGCTCGCCTTGGCGGCCGTGCTCAACGCCGTGCTGCCGCTGCGCGGGTTTTTCCGCACCGCGTACTACCTGCCGTACGTGACCGCGAGCGTGGCAGTGGTCGCCGTGTGGCTGTGGTTGTTCAGCCGGGACGGTCTGGTCAACACCATTCTCGGCCACCTCGCGCCGCAGCCGTCGTGGCTGGTCAACGAGACGTTGGTGATGCCTCTGATCGCGCTGTACGTGACCTGGAAACAGCTCGGCTTCTTCGTCGTGCTCTATCTCGCCGCGCTGCAGAACATTCCCCGTCAACTGTACGAATCGGCGGCGGTCGACGGTGCCGGGCGGCTACGCATCTGGTGGTCGATCACCGTGCCGAGCGTGCGCCCGGCGACCACGCTCGTCGTGGTCCTGGCGACGATCTGGGGCGCGAACCTGTTCACCGAACCGTATCTGCTCACCGGCAGCGGCGGACCGAACGGCGCCTCGATGTCACCGGTGCTGATCATGTATCAAAAGGGAATTCAGCAGGGCAAACCCGACTTCGCCGCTGCGCTGGGCTTCGTCCTGGTCGCCGCCGTACTCGCGCTGAGCCTGCTCAACCGGCGCCTGCTCGAGCGGGAGTGACGAGATGACCACAACCCACGTACCCCAATCTGTCGCGCCCGAGGCGGCAACCGCGAGCTCGACGACGGCCAGCGCACCCGCTGCGATCGGAAAGGCGGCCCGGCTGCTCGCGCTGTCGGCCGGCGCCTTCATGTTCCTCTTCCCCTTCTACTACATGGTCGTCGGCTCGCTACAGACCGAACCGGACTCCTCACCCGGCGGCGCGGTCCCCGATCCAGGCGATCTGTCGCTGGACAATTACGCGGCGATCAACGCCACGGTCCCGCTCGGGCGCGCCCTGCTCAACTCCGCCATCTACACCGGTGGGGTAGTGATCATGAGCGTGGTGGTGGGCGCCCTGACCGGATACGCCCTCGCGCAGTTGCGGTTCCGGGGACGCGAGGCGCTGTTCACCGTGCTGATCCTGCTCCAACTGGTGCCGTTCACGCTCTCGCTGATCCCGCTCTACATCCTTATCGTGCGCGACTACGGGTTGGGGGACACGTACCTCGGGATGATCCTGCCGGGCGCAGTGAACGCTACCGGGGTGTTCATCTTCCGGCAGTTCTTCCTGGCCATTCCGGCGGACCTCTTCGACGCGCCCCGCGTTGATGGCGCCAGCGAGTTGCAGGTGCTGCGGTACGTGGCCCTGCCGCTGATCCGGCCGGCGCTGCTCACCGTGGTGCTGGTGACGTTCATCGGTCCATGGAACGACTTCCTCTGGCCGTTCCTGGTGACCAAAGACCGCCACATGCAGCCGCTCGCGGTCGCGCTGGCGAACTACATCAGCTCGCAGGCCGGCAACGCGGACAATCCGTTCGGCGCCATCCTCGCCGGCGCGGTGGTTCTGGCCGCACCTGTCGTACTGCTGTTCGTGCTGTTCCAAAGGCATTTCTCAGCCACCAACCTGAGCAGCGGCGTGAAGGGTTGAGCACCCCAACCCCCTCGTCGTACCTCGAACGCCCGCTTCCGGCTGGAGCCCAAATGATTACCAGGACTTTGACACTGAGACGAGTGAGCGCAATCTGCGCGCTGCTACTGGTCGGAGCCTTGCTGCCGGCCCTCAACCCCGCGGCGGCGGCCGAAAGCGCCGCACATGGGCTCACCAACCTCGACCACCTCGACTTCCTGTACGACACCGTCAAGCCGCCAAGCCAGGAGGGCCACACCACCTACCGGTTGGCGGAGGAACCCGAGTTCGGCGTCGTCTGGGTGTACGCACAGCACAATTCCGACGGCGGCTACACCCGGGCTGGTGGAGGGTCGTACGACGCCGACTCCGACACCTGGGGCCAGGGCGCCTACTATCCCGGCGACGCGACCCGCGCGGCTGTTGCCTACCTGCGCCACTGGCGGATCCGCGAAGACCAGCACAGTCTCGACCGCGCGTACCAGTTGCTCCGCGGCGCGGCCTACATGCAGGAGGCCGGCGGCGCCAACCTCGGCAATTTCGAGCAGTGGATGCAGCCAGACGGCCGCATCAACCGTCAGTCGGTGCCCTTCGACGGAAATTCCGATAGGGAGAGTTATGCCAACGCCAGGGCCATCTGGGCCTTCGGCGAGGCGTACGACGTCTTCAAGGACCGTGACCCGGGATTCGCGCGGTTCCTGCAGGACCGGCTGGTCCTGTCCTTCGATTCCCTCGACCGCCAGAGCCTCAACCGGTACGGGCAGTACCACATCGTCGATGGCCTCAAATGGCCCAGCTGGTTCCTGGGCAAGTACGGCGTGAACTCTACTGCCGACCTGATGCAGGGCCTGGTTGCCTACGTCCACAGCACCGAGGATGCCGAGGACGCGAGCACCAGGCAGGTTCACGACCGGGCGCAGCACATGCTCGCCCAGTACGGCGAGGCCCTCAACGAAATGAGTCTCGGCGACGCCTACCAATGGCCGTTCGGGGCGATGATGAACAACGCCGCGTACCGGGCGCACTGGGCGGGCTGGGGAAACATGATGGCCGGCTCGCTCGCCGAGGCGGGCGCGCTGCTCGGCCGCCGCGACTGGATCAACACGGCCGTCGCGTCCGTGTCGACGTTCACACCGCACATGATGATCCAGGGTGGGCCGGACAACCAGTGGTCGCCCGCACCCGTGGGGCGCATCCAGTTCGGCTTCTCAGCCGATGACCTTGTCCAAAGCCTCTACCAGGTTGCTGTGGCGGCTGATCGTCCCGGTATCCGTGCCCTGGCCGGGTACGCCGCGAGCTGGTACTTCGGCAACAACTACGCCGGCCGGGCGATGTACAACCCCGACAATGGGGTGCTGTTCGACGGTCTGACCGGCGACGGCTACATCAACACCAACTCCGGCGCCGAGGTCTCCCACGCACTGATGTCGATGGAGCTGCTCGACCAGAATCCCGACCTGGCCAGGCGTGCGCTCACCGCGAAGCCGATGCAGCGGCACACCTGGCGGATGGTCGAAGCCGAAAGCGGGAAGCTTTCCGGCGCAGCGACAGTCAGCGACCCCTGCCCCTTCCTGTCCGGCGAAGGACAGTGCAGCGGGCGCAGCGTGACCCTCGACCCCGGCGGCCGGATTGACGTGACCGTCGAGCTACCCGCCAACGGCGAATACCTGGTGCTGCCGGTGGTCAACCGGGAACAAGTGCCGAAGGGTGAACTCGGCCTCGGGATCACCGCAGACGGCGCCCCGCTCGCCACTGTCGACCTCGGTGGCGCGGGAGACCGGGGCGTCACCAGCCGCCCGGGCTATCCCGACATCGTGACCGCCCAGGCAGTGACCGTACGGCAGAACCGTCTCGCGCTCTCCTTCACGCACGAAGGTGCGAGTGACCATCCGATCGCTTTCGACGCCGTCCTCGTCCAGCCCCTGGTCGAGGTGCAGACCGTCGGCGACTCCACCAGCGCACAGGCGCTGCTGCGCAGTTTCTCGCGTCAGTTCGAGACGCGAGAGGTGAGCCTGCCCACTGACAAGCTGGTAATAGCTCGCGCGTACGACGTGTCCGGCCGACTCGTCCGCACGGTGGTGGGGCGCTCGGGCACCGTCGAAGCCCCCGTCGCGCCGGGCGGCTTCACCCTGGTCTCCAGCGGTGCCTAGGAGGTGTTGGGTATGACGCGAACCAAGCGCGCACGAAGGTATCGTTACCTTTCGCCGGCGGCGGCGATGCTGGTCGTCCTGTCGGCGCCCGTGACCGCCAGAGCAGTGGTCAGTCCCGGCACGGGGCCGGCTTCGCAGTCCTCCACGGGGGAGTCGGCGAGCGCTGAGCCACCCACCGTTCAAGCGCTCAGGGACACCGGGCCGGACCAGCGCCGTTGGATGAGCCTTCCCGGCAGCCGGGTCGTCGTCAACCCCTACAACTTCAACCTGCTGGGGGCCAACCGAACACCGGGAATGGAGAAACCGACCGCGTACAGCAATGGCCCCCAGCTGCCAATGAACGTCGGCTACTACGTCGGCGACCGAGCGGAAGAGATCCCACAGGCAGCGTCTCTGTACATGCGGGACGGAGAACGTACACCGCGGCTGCGAAGCGCGCTCGACGACGACTTCAGCACCCTCAGCGGAGAGTGGGACGTCAGCCCGCAACTCTCCACCGAACTGATCGACGGGCAGGCGAAGCTGACTGTCCACGACACGATCGCCGCATCGATCTCCCGCTCTCTGGAGATCAACGTCGACCAGACCCCGTTCCTGCAGATCACGGTGCCCAGAACGGAAGGCAAGTGGTCGCTTCAGGTGAGGGACGGGGCGCAGTCGCCATTGATCTTCCTGCAGCGCGATACCGATCAGACGGGCGCCTTCACCTTCGATCTTCCAAGGGCCACGGGGTGGCACGGAACGAAGAGCTTTTGGCTCAGCTTCGTCGCGATCTACCAGGAGCGACCCACCTACCTGGATCACCTGCGCATCGTGGGCGTGGACTCTCCGATGCAGACTGCGGCCTCGTTCGAGACGGAGTGGCTGCCCGGCGAGCTGCCCTTCCACGCAACGTACCCGAATGGCGTGGCGCTCAGTGGCAGCGATGCGTTCCACGACCGTGACACGGTGGTCCGTTCGATCGACCTCCAGCCGTCGTCAGGCGAGGGTAACCCCGTCCCGGTCGTCACCGTGGCCGGCAAATTCGCCGGCAAACCCTCATGGGATCGGAAAAGCCGCACCCTGACGGTCACCTCAGCGGGCTACAGCTATGCGGTCAGCTTCTCCCTGCCACTGTCGGGGGAACCGCGCCTGTATCGGTCCGCCGTCGACTTCCTGCTCCAGAACCCCTCGCAGGAGGTGGACGGCGAAGGCTTCTGGTCGGTCGACATCCCGCTGCCAGTGGCCCGTCGATCTGGTCCGGCGGAGCTGGGCATGTCGATCGCCTTCGCGCCGGGCGACAACGCTGGCGCGCTCGCCCGGGAACGAGCGAGTCGACCTGTCCTCGACGGGACGTGGCGAGGCGCCGTAAGCGAGCAGACCCGCTTCTGGGACCGTCTTCTCGCCGGCGTCCCGCAGCCACACGACTTCGCCGTACATGGCGTCCCGGCGTCCGGAGTGACGCCGGACGAGGTGCGCCGTGAGTACTACACGGCGTGGGTTCACATCGCGTCGAATGTGCTGCCGCCGATGCCCGAGACCGGCTTCCACTATCCGCAGATCGCCAACGGGAAGGCGTCGCTCTGGAACTTCGGCGCTCCTGGCGCCAAGCCCTCCGCCCAGTGGGAAAGCGTCCTCGAGATGCAGTTTTTCGCCTACGTCGATCCCGACCTCGCATGGCAGGCGTACAAAGGGTTGCTCTCCTTGGTGAGCCACGACGGGGAGATGGGCGGTGAGAGCCTGCCCTCCCGCAAGGCGCAGACGGCTGACGTGCTGTACCGGCTCACGGGCGATCAGGCGTCGCTGCGCAGTGTCTATCCAGCGCTCAAACGTCATCTGCTGTGGGAACGGGACAATCCCCGATGGATCTGCTGCGGCGAGGATCCTGCGGTCGACTTCCCCAACGAGCGGGACTCGGACTTTGTCGTGTCGCTGCTGGTTGACATGCGCTACGCACGGGAAATCGCGGGCATCCTCAAGATTCCGGGCGAGGTGGAGTTCTGGAATCAACAACGTACCCAGCTGTTCGAGAACTACCTGCGCTGGCTCTGGCCCTCGACCAGCGACCCGGTGCAGTACCACTTCGTCGGCGAAGAGCGGTGCAACTATCGGGGCGACTGCCGTGGTAATGACCTCGACGTGGCGATCGGCCTGAACGTGGAATTGCTGGACAGCGAGCACGCCGCCGGTCTGACGAACCGGTTCGACGCCAGCTACGATCCCACCGACGATTTCGCGGGATTTACCGAGACCAGGTACCCCGAGTTTAGTCTCGCCAGCTATGGTCTACTCGCACACGGCATGCCGGAGCGGACCGCCGTCCTGGCCAACGCCTATCTTCGCGACATCGTGCGGGCGCACATGTTCGCCGAGAGCTATGTGCCCCACGAGGGAACCATCCGACCAACCGGTGTACGGCCTTCGTCATTTGCCGCCATGACGGTGATCGACGCGGTGTGGATGAAGAACGGGTACCGTGCAGATCTGGGCTGGCCACACTTCGTGGCTCTGCCCGGCGAGACCGGCGGTCTGGACGGGATCAGAATCCTTGGTCGGCGACTGAACGAAAACATCGCTCCCGCGGCGGCCGAGCTCCGCTTGTCCGGCAGTCTCATCAGTCCCGTCGAATCGTGCCAGCGACTTCGATTGCCCGTGGGCGAGACGATCGCCCTTCCGCAGCCCTGTATCGCTGGTCGTCAGCAACTTCCCGGGTGAACCGATGACCGATCGCAATACAAATCGGATTCACCCCATGGCACTCACTTGCCTGAACCGTCTGATCCACCCTGGTCCCGCCGTTACCTCGATGTGCGGGTCGACCACGCGTTCTTCGAAGAGGGAAGTAAACATGAGGACGACAAGAAACAGGACCGCCTGGGCGGCCACGATGATCCTGATGGCCGGTCTGCTGCAGGCCGCCAGCCCTGCCGCCCACGCACAGACCCCGCAGCCCGGGCGGCTGGCCAACCTCGACCACCTGAACTTCCTGTACGACACGGTGGACCCGCCGGAACAGGCCAACCACACCACCTATCGACTGGCGCAGGAACCCGATCTCGGGGTCGTGTGGGTGTACACCCAGCACAATCCAGACGACAGTTACACCCGGCTCGGCGGCGGTGTGTACGACGCACAGACGAAAACCTGGGGGCAGGGAACGTTCGACACCGACGACATCACCCGCAACGCGGTCGCCTACCTGCGGCACTGGCGCCTGAACGGCGACGACCACAGCCGCCAGCACGCCTATCAGTTGCTGCGCGGCACGGCGTACTTCCAGACACTCGCCGGACCCAACCGCGGCAACTTTGAAATCTGGATGCAACCGGACGGCACGCTGCAGCACGTGCAGAAGCCCCATGATGGCAACGACGAGCAGGCCAACTGGTCCCTGGCGCGTGGGATGTGGGCGTACGGCGAGGGATACGCCGCCTTCAAGAACAGCGACCCGGACTTCGCCGCTTTCCTCGCCGACCGGCTGGCCCTGTCCTTCGACGCGTTGGATCGCGAGGTGCTGGACAAGTACGGGCAGTACCAGGTCGTCGACGGGCTGCGCCGGCCCCGCTGGTTCATCCCGGGCTGCTACTGCGAGCCGTACGGCGACGCCGGTGCGACCGCCGACGCGATGCAGGGCCTGATCGCCTACCTGAAGGCCACCGTAGGAGCATCCGACGCCGGGACCCGGCGGCTGCGGGCCCGGGCCGAGAGGATCACCACCCAGTTCGCCGAGGGGCTCACGCAGATGGCGCTGGGCGATGCGTACACCTGGCCGTTCGGAGCTATCATGCCCAACCCCGGCTACCGCGCGGTTTGGCACGGCTGGGGCTCGATGATGCCCGGCGTACTGGCCGAGGCCGGGGCGGTGCTGCAGCGGCGGGACTGGGTCGAGGCCGCCGCGACGTCGATGGCCCGCTTCGCGCCTCACGTCCTCGCGCAGGGCGGCCCCGACGCCTTCTGGGCACCCACTCCGGCACTCAGGGTCCAGTGGGGATTTTCGGTGGACAGCTTGGTCCAGAACCTCTACAAGGTCGGGACCCTCGCGCACCGGGACAGCCTTCGTGACCTCGCCGGCCTTGCCGCCGCCTGGTACTTCGGGGACAACTACGGCTCGGCGCAGATGTACAGCCCGCAGACCGGGCGGCTGTTCGACGGTCTGGAAGGCAACGGCCGGGTGAACACCAACGCGGGCGCCGAGACCGCACACGCCGTGATGTCGATGCTGCTGCTCGACGCCAACCCCGACCTGGCGCGCCGCGCGCTCGCCTGGCGTCCCGGTGAGCGGTACACCTGGCAACAGGCCGAGGCGGAAGACGGAACCCGCTCCGGCGACACCACATTGAGCGAGTCCTGCCAGTTCGTGGTCGCCGAGGGCTGGTGCAGTGGCAAAGAGGTGATTCTGCGGCCCGGCGGCACGGTGCGGCTCACCGTCCAGGTGCCCCGGGACGGCCGTTACCTGTTGATGCCGGCCTTCACCCGGATGCAGATACCCACTGGTGCGGCCGCGCTGACGGTGTCGGCGAACAACGAACGGCTGGCGTCGGTAGACGTCGGTGGTGCGGGCGACAAGGGCGTCACCCCACAGCCCGGCTACCCCGACGTCGTCACGCTCGACAAGCCGGTCAACGCGACCCAGCGCCAGCTCACCATCGACATCGGATACGCCGGGCAGGCGGGCCACGAGATCCGACTGGACGGCGTTCTGGTCCAGCCCGCGGTGGAGTGGCATGTCGCGGGCGACACAAACGCCGCCCAAGCCCTGCTGCGTAGCTTTTCCCACAGCTGGGAGACGCGCCCGGTGTCCCTGCCCGACGACGGCCCGGTGACCGCGCGGGCGTACGACACCGCCGGCCGACTCGTCCGGACCGCGTACGGGCGCTCGGGCAGCGTCGACGCGCCGGTCCCACCAGGCGGGTTCACCGTCGTCACCAGCGAAGCCCTGACCGGGCGGAACTGACCGTACCGGCGTCTCGCTCTGCAGCCTCGACACAAACCCGGAGGGAACGTGGCAGACCTGACCGACGACGGACCCTGCTGGCTGACCAGTCGCAGCCACTGGCGGTGGCTGCAGAGTGAGACGGACCGCTTGTTGCGCTTCTACGAGCGCACATTGATCGACCCGTCCGGTGGCTACCACTGGCTCGGCTCCGACGGCCAACCGCTGCCGGGTCAACCCAAGTACCTCTGGCTGACCGCCCGGATGGTGCACTGCTTCGCCATCGCCGAACTGCTCGGTCGTCCAGGTGCGCACCACATCGTCGAGCACGGCCTCGCTTTCCTCGATGAAAACCTGCGCGACCGGCGGCACGGCGGGTGGTTGTGGTCCATCGGGCCGGGCGGCCCGCTCGACGATGCCAAGGACGGCTACGGCCACGCGTTCGTCCTGCTGGCGGCGAGCAGTGCCGTGCAGGCCGGGCACGCCCGGGCAATGGAACTGCTCGACGACGTCGCCGCCGTGATCGACTCTCGCTTCTGGGAGCAGAAACACGGCCTGTTCGCCGAGCGCTATCACCGGGACTGGAGCAACCCCGAGCCGTACCGGGGCGCGAACAGCAACATGCACATGACCGAGGCGCACCTCGCCGCCGCCGAGGCCACCGGCGATGGGATCTTCGTCGACCGGGCGACATCCGTGGTGCAGCGCCTCATCGGCGAGTTCGCGCCCCACAACGAGTGGCGGCTTCCGGAACACTACGACACCGCATGGAACATGCTCCCGGACTACAACCGGGACCAGCCGGGCAACCAGTTCCGCCCGTACGGCTCCACGATCGGGCACTGGCTGGAGTGGGCGAAGCTGCTGGTGCAGCTCTCCGCCGTGTACCCGGCGGGGCGGAGCTGGATGACCGAGTCTGCCGCCCGGCTGTTCGACCAGGCGACCATTGAGGGCTTCGATCCCGCCGACGGGGGATTTGTGTTCACCGTGGACTGGCATGGCCAGCCGGCCAACCTCGACCGCTATCACTGGGTGACCACGGAGGCGATCGGTGCGGCGGCATACCTGCACCGGGTCACCGGAGACCGATCGTACGAGCGGTGGTACCGCCGGTTCTGGGAGTACGCGCACCACCGTTTCATCGACCACGACCTCGGGGGATGGCATCACCAGCTCGACCGGAACCACCACCTGATGGACGACGTGTGGCAGGGGAAGCCCGACCTATACCACGCGCTTCAGGCCACCCTGGTGGCCCGGGTTCCAGCCGATCAAGGCATCGCGGCCGCGCTGCGCCAGGACCGACTCGACGAGCACGCCGAGACGTCCTGCTGTCCCTGACCCGCCGTTACCGCACCGCAAGACAGGAGCACCACCATGGTGAACAGGAGTAATTTCCCCTCCGGTCCGGCTGGCCACCACCTTTGGCCGGGGCGCCTGCTCGCGCCCACCCTGAGCCGTCGCGACCTGCTGCGCTATTCCGGACTGGTCGTCGCGGCCGGGACGCTGGGAACGTTCAGCGGGGCGCGTCCCGCCTCGGCCGCCGTGGTCGACCCGGTGAAAACCAAGCCGAGCTTGTACACGCCGCAGAAGGTCGCCGCGCTGCGCCGAAACATCGAGCAGTACGGCTGGGCGCGGGCGCTGCGCGACGAGCGGGTCAAGCAGGCCGCACCCTGGCTCGACAAGAGCGACGAGTGGCTGTGGAACAGCGTGACCGGTCAGGGCCTGCCACGCAGCTACGCGGTCAACGAGCCGCTCGGCTCGCCCACCAGCGGCACCGCCATCTACAAGTACGGCCGCCAGCCCTGGCGCGTCGACCCGTTCAACCGCCCCTGGAAGCTGGTCGACCCGATCAGCGGTGATGTGTTCCCCACCAACGACTTCGCCAAGTTCTATGCCTCGGGCCTGGACGAACAGGGCCAGTTCCACCGGGAGCGGGCTGACCGTAACCTGCTGATCAACGAACTGTACCCGGAGCGTGGCCCGAACTGGGGCGTCGACGACGGCTTCGGTTGGGTGGACGACAACGGCGACAAGTGGACGTTCGTCGCATACTACAACTTCTTTGTCGTCTGGTTCGCGGTGACCACGGCGCCCTCGCTGATCTGGGCCGGGCTGATCTATCTGCGGGACGCGTTCCTGTGCACCGGTGACCTGCGCTACGCGCACGCCGGCCTGATCCTGCTCGACCGGGTCGCCGACGTGTTCCCGGCGATGGACACCGGCGCATACCGTCGCCAGGACGGGTATCTGGTCTCCGACGGGCTGAGCGGGAAGGGCAAGGTGGTCGGCTCGATCTGGGACTGCGACCTGACCCGCGAGTTGCTCAGCGTCTACGACGCGTTCTTTCCGGCGATCGCCGAGACCGACGAGGCGGGCGTGGTGCCGTTCCTGTCCGAGCAGGCGCAGCGGTACGGGCTGCCGCCCAAGGACTCCCCGGCGGCCGTCCGCCGCAACATCGAGAACGGTCTCTACCGGGTGATCTTCCCGGCGGTCAAGGACGCGCAGATCCGCGGCAACTTCGGGATGCACCAGAGTGCCCTGGCGACGGCCGCGGTGGTGCTCGACGACCCGCAGGCGTCGAGGGAGTGGATCGACTGGATTTTCGCCAGCGGTGGCGTCGTATACGACCCCGACATCCGGCTCACCGGCGGCAACGTCTACGCCACACTGGTGGACGACGTCGACCGCGACGGCTTCGGCAACGAAGGGTCCGCGCAGTACGACCAGCTCTGGCTCAGTCAACTCCGCGGCGTCGCCGACATCCTGTCCGACTACGACGGCTATGACCGGGCGAACCTGTACGCGCACCCCAAGATGCGGAAACTCGTGGGTAGCCGACACCGAATTTGGATGCTCAACCGCTACACGCCGGGCATCGGCGACACCGGCCGTACCGGCCAACCGGATCTCTTCGCCGGGCCGAACGAGTACTTCGCCTACTTCGAGCGCTACGGCAACCCGGAATACGCGCAGATCACACATCTGCTCAGCAAGGGCGACATCGACTCCAGCTACGGCAGCCAGTTCAGTCTAGACGTCGCGGGCGCCCAGGATCTGATTCGTCAAATCGTCCATGATCGAGGCGAGCTGAACCTGCCAAGCGAAAACCTGACCGGATTCGGGTTCGCCGCCTTGCGGACCGGGCGAGCAGGCACGATGCGGGGTGCGTGGTCGTACTACGGCCGCAACCACGGCCACGGACATTCCGACGCGCTGAACCTCGGCTTGTACGGCGTTGGGGTAGACCTCGCCCCGGACCTCGGTTACCCGGAAACCGCCGACGGCAGCGCCCGCGAGGTGGAGTGGCAGCACAACACCATCGCCCACAACACGGTGGTGGTCGACGCGAGCCGCCAGCAGCAACACTGGGTCGGGCGTCCGCAGGGCCTCGCCGTCACGGATCGGGTCAGGATGTTCGATATCGCCGCGCCCGAGGTGTATCCGCAGACCAGCAGCTACCGGCGAATGACCGCGATGGTCGACATCGATGAGACGAACTCGTACTACGTCGATGTATTCCGCGTCGTTGGCGGCGAGCAGCACCACTTTTCCTTCCATGGCGCGGATGGCCCCGCGAGCGTCCAGGGTCTGTCGCTGACGCCACAGTCGACCGGAACCTACGCCGGCGCGGACGTGCAGCCGCCACCCGACAACTCGCGGGCCCGTCCGAACGCCAACGGGTTCGACTGGCTGTTCAACGTGGAGCGCGACGGGTCGCCGAGTCCCGTGTTCAGCGTCGACTGGGCGGTGCGGGACACCTGGGACGTCCACGAGACCGATCCCGATCTGCACCTACGGCTCACCATGCTCACCGCCGTGGACGACGTGGCGCTGGCCGACGGCATACCGGCGCGCAACCAGCCCGGCAATCCGAAGAAGCTGCGCTATCTGATCGCCCACCGTTCCGGTACGAAATTGGCCACCCAGTTCGTGTCCCTGCTGGAACCGTACGTCGGGACTCGGTCGGTACGGTCGGTGCGTCTCGTACCGGTGACGGCGATGACCGGCGCCGTCGCCGAGCACGAGGCGGTCGCGGTCCGCGTGGAGCTGGTCAACGGGCGGATCGACTACGTGGTGAGCTGTGCTGAGCCGGACGTGCTGCTGCGCGTGGACGACCGTTTCCTGTTCCGCGGATCGTTCGGCGTCTACTCATTGCGGGACGGCGAACCGGAATACGCCTGCCATCACGACGGGACCATGCTCGGTCCACTGCCGCAGCTGTCCGCCGGTCACGGCGCGATCATTGGAAAGCTCGCCGACTTCACCCGGGAGCTGTCGACATCCAATCAGTTGGTGGTGACGCTCGATCGGACGTTGTCCCACGGCGAACAACCCGCCGAGTTAGAAGGCTGCTACATCTACATCTACGTCGACAACGACGGCGAGCGTAACGCCAGCTATCAAATCGTGGCCGCCCATTTGGACGACGACACCCGACTGGTGCTCGACATCCACCCGGAACTCCCCGGCCCCGACGGCAGGATCGCCGGAAGCGGAGGTGCCGCCGGCAACCGCCACCGGATCGAGCTCCTGCTGAACAGCCGCCGATTCCGGCCGTGGGCCGTCAGGTCCGGCGCAGCCGCGCCACAGCAGGAGCGCGGCGCCGAGGACGACGGTGACGACGGGGATCGTCAGGGCGGCCGGCCAGGGGCCGCGCTGTGGGCGGCCGGCGTGCCGGACGGTCAGGTCGGGCAGCAGGCCGGTGGCGAGCTGCAGGTCGAACACCTGGCAGGTCTGCATGCCCAGTTCACAGCTGTCGCCCGGGTCGAAGCGGGACAGTGTCCGGCGGGTGCCGGCGCCGAGCTGCACCTCGGTCAGCGACAGCTGCCCCGCGGCGTTCGCGGTCGCGGCGACCACGCTGCCCGCCGAGCGCCAGCCGAGGAGCTGCACGACGTCCTGGATCGGCGCCGGCGGCGGTGTGCCGCCGTCGGTGATGGCGACGAAGTCGACGTTGCCGGCGATCGACAGGAACACACCATGGTTGGTGTTGCCGCCGGTGGTGCCGTTGAATGGCCCCTCCGAGAGCCAGGGCACGGTGGCGAGGAACCTGCCGTCCGGCGACCAGCCGACGTTGGCGGCCAGCTCGCGCCCGGCCGTGATGTGGACGCTGCCGGACTCGCGGCCGTCGAGGTCGACGAGGTGGACCTCCTGACCGACCTGTACGGCGAGCCGGCGGCTGTCCGGCGCGAACGCCGCCGTCCACGCTGGTTTGATCGCCGGCACCTCGGTGCTGCGTCCGGTCGACAGGTCGAGCAGCCGCAGCGTGCCGGTGCGGGCCACCTCGGGTTCGACGAAGTTGACGCTGCCGAACTCGCCGGAGCGGGTGAGGGGGGCGGCGCTGTACGCGACGTGGCGGCCGTCGGGGGACCAGGCCAGCAGCCGCACGCGGACCGGGCCGCCGAGCGGAATCGACCGGCGCTTGCCGGTGGTCAGGTCGACGAGGACCAGGTCGCCGGTCGCGCCGCGGTCGTCGCCGAGCAGCACGCGGGTGCCGTCCGGGGCGAGCAGCGCCGACGGGCGGTTGCGCTCCTGCAGGGCGTCGACCTGCCGGTACGTGTCCCGGTCGGCCCCGACGACCAGCGGCTGGAACATGTTGAACAGTTCGCCGTTGCCGTAGCCGTAGAGGGCGATCGCGCGGCCGGGCGGGGCCTTGGTGACGGTGCTGGTGAGCAGCGAGTACCCGGCGAAGCGGTCCGGCAGGCCGGGCTTCTTCGACGGGGCGCCCGGCTGGGCAGGAAGCGGCACGCCGGGCACGACCAGGACGGCGAGGGCGAGCACGACGACCGCCCACACCGCGGCGGTGCCGATCCGCCGGCGGCGGGCCGAGCGGCGGCCCAGGGTGAGCACGGTGTCCAGGTAGCCGGCCGGCATCGGCGGCGCCGGCTCGTCCGGCAGGGTGGCGAACAGGTCTCTCATGGGATGTCCGACCCTCCCGGCACGTAGTTCGGCAGCAGGCGTCGCAGCGCCGCGATGGCGTACGACGTCTGGCTCTTGACGGTCCCGGTCGAGCAGCCCAGCGCCGCCGCGGTCTGGGCGACGTCGAGGCCCTCCCAGTAGCGCAGGACCAGCACCGCGCGCTGCCCGCGGGACAGCTTGGCGAGCGCGGCCAGCAGGTCGATGCGGTGCTCGGCGCCGGTCAGCGGCGTAGCCGAGGGCCCGGCCACGTCGGCGGCGGGGCGGACCCGGCGGGTCCACGTGCGCTCCCGCTCGGCCAGGTAGGCGTGGACCAGCATCGCCCGAACGTAGGCGTCGATCGAGTCCGCCGCCGACGCCTTCCGCCAGTGCCGGTACAGCGCGACGAGACACTCCTGCACCAGATCGTCAGCGGCCGACCACTCTGCGCACAACCTGTAGGCAAGCCGCCGCAGCGACGGCGTGCGCGCCTGCACGTAGTCGACGTATTCCCGTTCATCCCGCAACCCGACCTCCCAGCAACACTATGAGTGGTCCGGGACCCGATTCGGTTGTGGCCTCAACGAACCCGGGCCGGAGTACTAGGGTGCGGTGGTGGATCTGCTGCGGCATCTGCGGCACTTCGTGGTGGTCGCCCGGGAGCTGCACTTCGGGCGGGCGGCGGAGGCGTTGGGGATGGCGCAGCCGCCGCTGAGCCAGTCGATCCAGCGGTTGGAGCGGGAACTCCAGGTCGAGCTCTTCGACCGGTCCCGGCGGCAGGTCCGGCTCACCACCGCCGGTCAGCTGCTGCTCGGCGAGGCCGACGAGCTGCTCGCCGGGGAGCAGCGGCTGCGCAACCTCATCCACCAGGTACGCCGGGGGGCGCTGGGCGTGCTGCGGGCCGGCGTACCGCCGGAGACCCCGGCGGTGACGCTGCGCGTGCTGCTGGACCGGCTCGCCGCCGAGGCGCCCGGGCTGGAGGTCGACCTGCACGAGCTGACCAGCGCCGAGCAGGTCCGGATGCTCGCCGAGGGCGGGCTCGACGCGGGCCTGCTGCACCACCCGGTGGACTCGGCCGGGCTGCGGTTCGGCCCGGCGGTCGACGTACCGCTGGGGGTGCTGCTGCCGCGGGCCTCGCCGCTGGCCCGGGGCCGGCAGGTCGACCTGGCCGAGCTGGCCGGGCTGGATCTGGTCACCGCGCCTCCGGCGACCGCGCCCGGCCTGCACGACCACGTCCTGGCGGTGTGCCGGCGGCACGGCTTCACGCCCGGTCGGGTCCGGCACGCCCGCAACCCGGAGTTCCTCTTCGGCCTGGTGCTGGCGGGCGGCGCGGTGGCCATCGAGCCGGAGGCGCTGGCCCGCCGGGAGCCCCGGATCGCCTGGCGGCCGGTGGTCGGGAATCCGCTGGTGAAGCGAACCTCGGCGGCCTGGCCGGACCGTTCGGCGCACCCGGCCGCGCCGATGTTCGGGCAGCTCGCGGCCGAGGTGCTGGCGGTGGCCGAGCCGGCGCTCGCCCCGCCGATCCCGTCGGTGGCCCGGCCGTGGCCGGTCCTCTTCGAGGCCGGTCAAGCGCCGACCGGCTGAGCGACCGAAGGAGACCCTTGTCGCAGATCACCCGCAAACCGCTGTGACGAAGCGGCGCCGTCGGGTACGACAAGGAAGTGAAAGGCGCGCCCGGCGGGCCGTGGCAGCGCTCCCGCGCCGGACGGGCGCCTTGACGATGGGAGAGACAGCCGCATGGCAAACCCGATTCCCGACATCTCGCTCAACGACGGCAACACCATTCCGCAGCTCGGCTTCGGGGTCTTCCAGATCGAGCCGAAGGACACCCCGACGGCGGTGGGCAAGGCGCTGGAGGTCGGCTACCGGCACATCGACACCGCCGAGATGTACGGCAACGAGGCCGAGGTGGGGCAGGCGGTCCGCACCTCCGGGCTGGACCGCGGCGAGGTCTTCGTCACCAGCAAGCTGAACAACGGCTTCCACCGGCCCGACGACGCCTGCAAGGCGTTCGAGTCGACGCTGCAGGCGCTGAAGTTCGACTACCTGGATCTGTTCCTGATCCACTGGCCGCTGCCGACCCTCTACGACGGGGACTTCGTCTCCACCTGGAAGGTGCTGGAGGAGCTGCAGCGCGACGGCCGGGTCCGGTCGATCGGGGTGTCGAACTTCCAGGTGGCGCACCTGGAGCGGCTGGCCGCCGAGGCGGACGTGGTGCCGGCGGTGAACCAGATCGAGGCGCACCCGTACTTCGGCAACGAGGAGGTGCGCGCGTACGACAAGGCGCACAACGTCGTGACGCAGGCGTGGTCCCCGATCGCGCAGGGCAAGGTGCTCGACGACCCGACGATCGTCGACATCGCCCAGCAGGTCGGCCGCACCCCCGCGCAGGTGGTGCTGCGCTGGCACGTGCAGCGCGGCGACATCGTCTTCCCGAAGTCGACCACCCCGAAGCGGATCGAGGAGAACTTCCAGATCTTCGACTTCGAGCTGGACGACGCGGCGATGGACCGGATCACGAACCTGGACAAGGGCGAGGCCGGGCGGCAGGGCCCGAACCCGGACACCTTCGACTACGTACCGAGCTGACGTAACGCACCGGAGGAGCGCGGCGCAGGTAAGGAGGGGGCCCGGGAGGGCCCCTTCCTCGCGTACGAAAGGACCACCTCGCCGCGATGATGCGCCGCCGTCTCCCGCTCGCCCTGCTGTCGTTGCTGATCGTCGCCGGAGTCGGCGCCTGCAGGCCGGCCGCGGCCCCGCGGGCCAGCCAGTGGTCGGCGCCGCCGACCCCCTCGGCGACGCCCCCACCGCCGCTGCGGCCGGCGCCCAACACGGCCGCCCAGATCCGCAGCCGGGTGAAGGCCGCGATGCTGGACCTGGACGCCGACTTCCACCCGGAGACGGCCGACTACGCCGAGAAGAGCACCGAGGCGGTGAAGCTGATCGCCCCCTGCCGGGACAGCCTGCCGTCGGACCGCAAGCGCAGCGGCCAGCGGGAGCGGCTCTGGCGCGGGGAGAAGATCTGGCTCCGCCAGTACGTCGTCGGCTACCTGAAGGTGCCCGGCCGCAAGCTCGCCGACGAGCTGCGCGACCCTGGCCAAGTGCAAGCGGCACCTACTCGTCCGACGGCAAGGTGTCGACGATCGTGCGCCCGTCGCCCCCGCTGCTGCCGGACGGGCCGGAGACCATCACCTTCTGCGAGCGCCTCGCCAGCAGCCGCCCGTTCCACCAGTGCACGCTGCTGCTGGCCCGGGGCAACTTCGTGCTGGAGATCGACGCCTCCGACGAGAACGGCGACCTCGCGGCCACCCAGAAGCTGCTGACCCGGCTGGCCCCGCTGGCCGTCGCGGCCCTGCAGAAGGCCGCCTGATCTCAGGAGCCGACGCGCTCGGCGATCCGGTGGAACGCCGCCGGGGTCGCCGAGCCCGGTTCGGGGACGTAGACGATCAGCCGCTGGTCGGTCTCCGGGACGTGCAGCACCCGGCATTCGAACTCCAGCGGCCCCAGCTCGGGGTGGTCGATCCGCTTGACGGTCGGGCGGCGCTCGCCGACCTCGTGCTCCGCCCAGAGTGCGGCGAACCGCGGCGACACCCCGAGCAGCTCGGTGACGAGCGCGGCGATCGCCGGGTCGCCCGGGTAGCGGCCGTACGCGGCGCGCAGGTCGGCCACCGAGGTACGGGCGAACCGCAGCACCTCCGGGTCGTCCCAGTACGACCCGGGGATCGCGCGCCGGAACATCCAGCGGATCATGTTCCGCTCGGCGGCCGGCACCGCCGACAGCTCGCCGACGAACCAGGTGGCCAGCCGGTTCCAGGCCAGCACCTCGTAGCTCGCGTCGACCAGGTACGCCGGGGTCCCGGTCACAACACCCTCTTGCTCACGCTGGCCTACCTGCGCGCCTTCGCGGTTTTTATCGCTGGCGGCAAGGGCGGCTGGAGCGCTACCTAGGGAACCGACGAGACCGAAGGATGAAGCTGCTCATGTACACCCTCCCGAAGACCGGTGCCGGAATCAGCGTTGCGGGCGTGAGCCTGGCCGCATATCAGCTCACCTGGCTGGCCGTAGCCTTGGTGGTGGCCGGCGGGGTGCTCTTCACCGCCGCCAAGCTCTTCCCCCGCGTGGCCGTCGAGCCTGTACCCGATGCGAGCGGCCGCACCCGCATGCGGATGACCCTGAACGGTCGCCCCATCCGTGCAGCTCGGGGCGCACACCGCTAACGGCGCAGGCGGACGCCGCCGGGAGTTCCAGTCCCGGCGCGTCCGCCTGTCCAAAGGCGGTCAATCAGTGACTCGGGAGCAGGGCGCAGAGGTGATCGTGCACCTGGCGACGCTGCCGGCGGACGGGCCGAGCGGCCTGCTGTGGGGCTTCCAGATGGACGCCGGCGGCGGCTACGGGGTGCTACCTCGGACAACTACGCCTTCTGGCAAAACGGCGGCCAGGGCGGGGAGAGCGAGGAGCTGCTCTGCCGGTGGCGGCGCAGCCGGGGCGTCGGCGACGAGATCGTCATCGCCACCAAGCTCGGCGCGCGCCCCCTGGCCCCGGCACCAGCTACGCCGACAATCCGGAGGGCCTGTCGGCGAAGGTGATCCGGGAGTCCGCCGAGCGCTGCCGGGAACGGCGCGGCATGGAACCGCTGCACCTGCTCTACGCGCACATCGAGGACCGGACCGTGCCGCTGGAGGAGACCGTCACGGCGTTCGCCGAACTGGTTGCCGAGGGCACGGTGGGCCTGTTGGGGGTGTCAACTGTTGCCGTTTGAGTAAATTTGGGTATGCGTTAGTGACCTTAAAAGAGTGGCTTGCGATGTGGGTGGTGCATTGTGACGGGGGATCAGGCGGTCGGCGGCTCGGCGCCGTGGGGGCCAGGTCGTGGTGGTTGCGGGTGAGTGTCGTACCGGGTGGTTATCGTGCTGGGCGTGGCGGGCCGCGAGCGGTTGGGTGTGGTGCAGGCGTACCGGTTCGCGTTGGACCTGACGCCCCGACAGGAGCGGGCGGTGCTCGCGCATGCTGGTGCGGCGCGCGTGGCACACAACTGGGCGCTGGCCCGGGTCAAGGCGGTGATGGATCAGCGGGCCGTCGAACGCACTTACGGCACCCCCGACGAGCAGCTCACCCCCACGATCGGCTGGTCTCTGCCCGCGCTTCGCAGAGCGTGGAACGCGGCGAAGGCCGATGTGGCGCCGTGGTGGACCGAGTGTTCGAAGGAGGCGTTCAACACCGGCCTGGACGCGCTGGCCAGGGGATTGAAGAACTGGTCCGACTCCCGCACCGGCAAGCGCGCCGGGCACCCGGTCGGGTTCCCGCGTTTCAAGTCCCGCCGCCGCTCCACCCCGTCGGTGCGGTTCACCACCGGGGCGATCCGCGTCGAGCCGGACCGCAGGCATGTGGTGTTGCCCCGGCTGGGCCGGTTGAAGCTGCACGAGTCCGCGCGTAAGCTCGCCCGCCGGCTTGAGGCGGGCACCGCCCGGATTGTGTCGGCGACGGTGCGCCGCGACGGTGGGCGCTGGTACGTGGCGTTCTGCGTCGACGTCGACCGCGCCGCACGCACTCCAAACCAGCCGGAAGTGGTGGTCGGCGTAGACCTTGGCGTCAAGCATCTGGCGGTGCTGTCCACCGGTGAGGTGGAGCCCAACCCGCGCCACCTGCACACTGCCGCCCGCCGGATGCGGCGTTTGGCCCGGCGAGCCTCTCGCCGGGTCGGCCCTGACCGGCGCACCGGCCGGCGTGGGTCGAGGCGGTGGGAGCGGGCGTCCGTCCGGCTCGGTCGGGCGCATGCCCGGGTCGCTCATCTGCGCCGTGACGGTCTGCACAAGCTGACCACCCGGCTCGCCCGCGAGTACGGCACGGTGGTGGTGGAAGACCTCAACGTGGCCGGGATGCTCGCCAACCGGCGGCTGGCCCGGCACATCGCCGATGCCGGGTTCGCCGAACTACGGCGGCAACTGGCGTACAAAACCTCATGGGGCGGCGGGCGGCTGGTGGTGGCCGACCGGTGGTATCCGTCCTCGAAAACCTGCTCGGGCTGCGGCACGGTGAAAACCAAACTCGCCCTGTCCGAGCGCACCTACACCTGCACCACCTGCGGCCTCGTCCTGGACCGGGACGTCAACGCCGCACGAAACCTGGCCGCGCTGGCGGTCACCGTCGCCGGGAGTGGCCCGGAGACGCGAAACGGACGTGGAGCCGACCGTAAGACCCCGCTCGCGGGGCTGGTGGCCGTGAAACGTCAACCCGGCACCGCCAAAGCGGGTAACACCGGGACCGTCCCACCGCAAGGTAGGACATCCAATCATGAGCTCACCCACGCATCATGAGAGGAAACGGCGAGCAACCACCGGGCCGGGTGGAGCGGGCCCGGGCGCTCGCCGCCGCGGCCGGCCTGCCCGGGTACGAGGTGCTCCAGTACCACCACACGTACCTGCAACGCCGCTTCGACGTGCCCAGCGAGCTGGACCCGGACGGCGACGTCGGCGCGGTCGGCCCGGACCTGGCCAGCTACCTGCGGGCCGAGCCGGAGCTGACGCTGGTGGCGTACTCGCCGCTGCTGACCGGCGCGTACACCCGGGCGGACAAGCCGCTCGGCCCGGCGTACGACCTGCCGAGCGTCCCGGGGCGGCTGGCGGCGCTGCGGGAGGTGGCGGCGCAGACCGGGGCGACGGTGAACCAGGTGGTGCTGGCCTGGCTGATGGGCGGCGACGTGCCGGCGATCCCGCTGGTCGGGGCCTCGTCGGTGGCGCAGCTGGACGAGAGCCTGGCCGCGGTGGACCTGGAGCTGACCGCCGAGCAGCGGGATCGTCTGGACCAGTCGCGGTAGTGGCCCCGAGTCAACGGCTCGGGCGCCGCGACCGGATGGTCACGACGCCCGAGCCGGGGCGCTGATCCTCCCGTCAGCCGTTGCCTCCGGTGTCGTGGGTGACGGCGCGGAGGGCGTTGACCTGGCCGTTGCCGTACCACGAGTTGAAGCCGGGGCCGCCCTGGCAGGCCTGCGGCTCACCCAGGCTGGTGGTGACCGTTTCGTACCCGGCCGGCACCGACGCCGGACACGGCTGGGGGTCTGCGGTCTGGGTCACGTACTGCTCGACCTGTCCCGGACGCATCTTGCCGTTCTGCGGGTTCTGCAGGTCGCCGTAGCGGCTGACGACGAGCGCCGCGACGCCGGCGACGTGCGGGCCTGCCATCGAGGTGCCCTGCAGGTAGCAGTACACCGCGGACGGCTCGTTCGGGTCCACCTCGCGCCGCAGGCACGGCGTGGTGGCCGGGTACGTCGACAGGACGCGCCCGTTGGGCGCCTCGGCGTTGCTGCCGAAGACGGAGTCACCGCCGGGGGCGACCACGTCCACCGCGCTCACGCCGTAGCTGGAGTAGAACGACTTGAGGTAGTCCGGCCCCTCGTCGCTGTCGGCCTGCTCGTTGTGGCCGTTGGCGCTGACCCCGATGACACCGGGAATCTCGACCGGCACGACCACGCAGGCGTTCGTGACGTCGCGCGTCTGCTCGTTGCCAGGCGGGAAGTCCGGGCTGGTGGTGTCGATGCCGGGGTGCGAGAGGTCCTCGCTCTCGTTGCCGGCCGAGGCCACCACGGTGACGCCCTGGTTCATCGCGTGGCGGATGGCCCGCTGTTCGGCCTTCCAGATCGCGTGCTGCGCCTTGTCGTTGCGGCAGTTGAACAGGAAGGGGTCGGCGAAGTAGCTGTTGTTCGTCACGTCCAGGTGCCGCTCGGCCGCCCACATGAACGAGCAGACGACCATCTCCGGGAAGAAGAACCCGGCGTCGGTCGAGGACTTGATGCCGGCGATCCTTACGTTCGGGGCTACGCCGACGATGCCGATGCCGTTGGACGCCGCGGCGATGGTGCCGGCGGTGTGGGTGCCGTGACCGTTGACGTCGTTGCCGGGTCGCAGCGGCGCCGGCGCCCCGCTGGAGCAGTCGGCGCTGTCGGCGGCCGAGTAGTTGGGCGCGATGTCGGGGTGGGTGAAGTCCAGTCCGGTGTCGATGTCGCCGACCACGACGGTCCGGCTGCCGCCGGTGACCGCGTGGGCCTGCGGCGTGGAGATCTGCCGCATGTCCCACTGCAACGGGGAGAGGTTGTCGCCGTCGGTGGCGGGCGAGTTCGGCAGCTCGGGGGCCTGCTCGTCGCGGCCGTCCGCCTGGACGCCGCCGACCTGGACGCCGAACCTGTCGGTCGCCGAGGCACCCTCGACCTTGACGTCCTTCTGGATGGCGTCGGCGAAGCCGGAGTAGCCGGAACGAGCCACCAGGATGCCGGTCGCGTCGTAGGCCGCGACGATCTCACCGCCGGCGTCGCGGACGGTGTCGGCGGCGTCCGACGGCACCGCGGTCTGCTTGTAGAGGACGAGGTAGGTGCGGGTCGGACCGTCCGCTGTGGCGGGGGCCGCGCCGGCCGGCGGCGCGCCGACCAGGGCGGCCGTGACGGCGGCGGCAGCGAACGCCGCTCCTAGCTTGCGGGGACTCATGCGCATCATTGCGGTCCTCCCTCACCCAGCCGCCCCCTCGCGAGTCTCGCGAGGACGGAGACGGGTGGGCTTAGCTGGAACGTAGATGAATGTCCCGGGGCGTGGGAAGACCAAGCGCTGGGAAAAGTTGCCAGTGGACAACAGCTGTGAACTGATCAGAATAGGTCGATGCGCCAGTCGTTGGAGCGCATCAGGTGCCCCGGCGGGTACTCGAACTCGGTCTCGCCCACCAGCGTGAAGCCGGCCTTGCGGCAGACCGCGTTCGACGGCGGGTTGTCCACCGACGGGTAGGCGTGCGCCCAGCGCCGGTCGCCGCGCGCCGCGGCCTCCGCGACCGCCGCGCGCACCGCCGCGGTCGCGAGGCCCCGGCCCTGGTACCCGGGCAGGATCGCCCAGCCCATCTCGTAGACCTGCTCGCCGCGCCACTCCCGGGCCCAGTAGCCGACGCTGCCCACCTTTTCGCCGTCGGGCAGCACGACGCTGAACATGGTGCCGCTGCGCGGGCCCGGGCCGCGGACGTACCGCTCGTGCCGGGCGACCACCTGCTCCTCGGTCTCCGGGCCCCCGGTGTGCGCGCGGACCTCCGGCGCGTTGAGCTGTCGCAGCAGGTCGAGGTCGCCCTCGCTCCACGGCTCAATGCGCACCTCAGTCATGTCGCCCCCCCGTTCTCCCGAGGGCTCATTGAAACAGCCGCCACCGACGATTCCTTGCACATCACCCTTGATCGCCGGATGCCCTCGTCGACCCAGGGACACGCGACAACTGGTGGCTCGACTGCGCCGAACGGGGATCGCCGCCAACCAGCTCGGTGAGTCGTCGGCATGGCGGATGGGTCAGCGGGTACGCGAGGGCGCGACAGATCACGTCGAGCGGCAGCGCCCACGGTTGGGAGACCGATCGGAGACTGCGATGCGGGGAACATCATCGCGACCGCGAGCACACAATGCGGTCGAAGCGCGAGTGACGATTCGGCGCCCGGTGCGGGAGGTTTTCGCGTTCTATCGCGACTTCACGAACCTGCCACGGTTTCTGGGCGATGTCATGGCCGTCGAACAGGTGGGCCCAGCGGTGTCCCGATGGACGATACAAGGCCCGCTGGGCGTTCGGTTCAGGTCGACGATGAGGGTGACCGAGGAGCGTACGAACGAGGTCATCGGCTACGAGACGCGCTCCCTGCCCGGGCTGCGGACCTACTGGGAGGTCCACTTCATCAGCGGCTCCGCGGTTGGCGAGACCGAGGTGCGCGAGGTGATGCGAACGCCGCTGGGGAGGCTGGGGCACCGGGTCCTCGCGTTGATGGGTAAACCTCCCGCCGGGGAGGTGCCGGCAAATCTGCGGAGATTGAAGGAAGTGCTGGAGACGGGAAGGGTGACCAGCTTGGACCATTCCGTGGCGGGCAAGTTCGGCTAGGGTACGGCGGCTCCTGGAAGCCGTAACCCCCTGGCGTGGGGCCGGCCTCTGCCGCCCCGCTCCGGCGGTCGGCTGGGCCGGGCTGGCGCGAGCTACCCGGCCCACGCCTCCCGGGTGGTGACCACGGGCCTACCGCTGCGCACCGATTCCTCGATGGCGAGGCTGATGAGGTGGTCCTGGCACGCCTCGGCGAGGGGATAGGGCGCCGGCCCTTCCTCTCGCGCCCAGGCACCGGTACGAGCCACGATGTCGGCCACCGCGAGGTCGTCATCGGACAGACCGCTGCCGACGAACGGATTGCGGTAGACGACGCGGCCGTCGAAGCTGATGTGCTTCAGGTCGAGCCCTTCGAGGTTCAGGTCGACGCCGGTCTGCCGCCGCACCAGGGACGACTCCACAGGCGTCGTCGGGTCGACCAGGCGGACGACCGGGTCATCCACCATCTCGCCCAGCGAGCCCCGGACGACCAGCCGACGCGAACGCAGCGGGTTCCACCACTGGTTGTCGGTGAAGTCGTACAGCCCCATCCGCCCGCCGAAGTCGATGGTCGCGAGGGTGGTGACAAGCTGCTGGGGCGTCATGTCACCGCTCCAGCCCTCCGGTGACAAGGGGTTGGCCAGCGATGCGACGAAGGCCCGCGCGCTGACCTCGGCGGTGTCGTACCCGACTCCCAGCAGGCCACGGATCAGCGAGACCGCGTGGTACAGGTGCGTCGAGGAGATCTGGACGGAGGTGGGCTCGCCCAGCACCCCGGCGCGGATCAACTCCAGCCGGGCCGCGTGCCCGGGCATCAGCAGGTACTGCTCGGCGACCTGCACCAGGCCGCTGTCCCCCACGTCGGACCACAGCGACCGCAGCCCGGCGAGGTCAGGGGCGGGGGGCGTCTCGGCGAGTACCGGCACACCAACGGCGACCAGTTCGCGGGTCACGTCGGGCGTCACCGACCAGGGCACCGACACGATGACGAAGTCGGGCCGCTCGTGCGCGAGCAGGTCGGCGGCGGAACGGAAGGTCGGCACGCCCCACTCGGCCGCGACCTCGTCCCCACGCGATGCGGCACGGGTGACCACCCCTGTCACCCGGAAGCGCTGTGGCAGCAGCCTGGCCAGCCGCAGGAAGAACGCCCCCCGCCAGCCGCTGCCGACGATGGCGAACCGAGTCTGGACCGCGGTTGTCATCTCATTTCCTGACGTCGAGACCGGATGTTGAGCCGTAGACGACGCACCCTCTCAACGATTGGCTGCTCCGGCCGGCACCTGGCCGGGATCTTAGCGATGGCGCCCTTCGGAAGCTGGCCAGGTTCTCCGTCGCGGAGGGTGGGACGCGGGCCATCTGAGGCGGACCAGTGGCTGGTAACCGAATATCGACAGCGCACCGACAGGTGTCGATGCGCTTGCGAGGGTCGCCTAAGATCACGCTGACGTAGTCACAACGGAAGCGGGGGCTGAGGTGGCGTCTACCGACCCGTCCGGCATGGACAAGCTGCTCACCGACACGTTGCGTAGCCTTGCCGCCTACCAGTCCACAAGGGAGGACGCAGGTGCGGCGCCGCCGGAGGGGCGCGGCGAGGCGGCCGACGGCCTGGTCCGCGTCCGCACCGCACCGCCGGGCCGGATGACCGCGCTGGAGGTCGACCCGCGGCTGCTCCGGCTCGACCTCGCGACGCTGACCGGCCACATCATGGTCGCGGTCAACAACGCGATGGAGGACCTCCAGCGGGCCACGGCGACGCCGGCGGGCCCGGTCGACCTCGGCGACCTGGGCCGGCAGCTGAGCACCATCCAGCAGGACGCCGCCCGACAGTTCACCACCTTCCTCGACGGGCTCGCCGAAGCGCAGGACCGGCTGAGCCGTCGGGGCGGGTGACCGCGCCGTGCAGATCGATCCGGACGGGCTGGCCGCCGCCGGCAACGCGATGCGTTCGGCGGCCGACGACTTCGCCAGCCGGGTGACGGCCTTCCAGGCGCGACTGGCCTCGATCGGCCCGGCGTTCGGCGACGACGACACGGGTTCCCTGCTCGGCGTGGCGCACGAGGAGGCGTCGGGCTTCGTCTTCGAGGTGCTCACCGAGGCCCTCGAGGAGGTCGGTCTCGCCGGCGACGACCTCGCCGCGATGGCGCGGTCGCACGAGGAGAACGAGGCCGACACCGGCGACCTGTTCCACTCCATCCTCGGTCGGCTCGGAGGCTGACGGCGTGGGCCTGCAGATCCCCGGCGAGCTGCGCAGTCTGCTCGACATCCTGGGCTACGACTGGCCGGCTTCGGACGAGCAGAAGCTGTTCGAGCTGGGCCAGGCGTGGCTCGAGTTCAGCGACGACATGGCCGAGTTCCTGGCCGGTGCCGTCACCGCCGCCACCAACGCGCTCACCGGCAACGAGGGCGGCGACATCGAGGCGTTCCGGAACTGGTGGGCGGGTGAGGAGAGCCCGGCCGCGAGTGTGGTCAGCAATGTCACCGGGGCGGTGGTCGGCGGCGCCGGGCTCATCATCTGCGCCGCGATCGTGCTGGCCCTGAAGATCGCCGTCATCGTGCAGCTGACGATCCTGGCGATCCAGATCGCGCAGGCGATCGCCACCGCGGGCCCGACCTTCGGCGCGTCCCTGCTGGAGATTCCCGTGTTCCAGACGCTGGCCCGCACGATCATCGGCAACCTCATGCAGGAGGCCGTCTGGCGGTTGATCGATGGTTAGGAACCGCACCGGCAAGATCGCCGCCAAGTTCGCCCGGGAGTGGGTCCGGGATCTCAAGAAGGTCAAGCGTCGGCGGCGGGGCACACCCGACGCACGGCCGACCCGCAACGCGTCCCCGGCCCGGCAGGCGTCGTACCGGGCCCGGCGGGAGGCCGACCGCCAGCAGCGCAACGGGCGGGTCAACGGCACCGCCGAGGCGGTCACCACGGCGGACGGTCGGCACACCGCGGTCTCCGTGAGCGACGGCCCGGACAAGATCTACCCGCACCACCGCGAGGTGCCCGGGCGCTCGACAGCGTGCCCCAGAACCTCCGCGCGCCGTGGCACGGCAACTGCGCGCTGCCGCAGTCGTTGTCGAAGCTGCTGGACCGGGGCATCGACCCGCGCGGCGGCGCCATCGGCGCGGCGCGGATCCGCGCCCCCGGCAACCCCGGCCACGGCGCCCACAACCCGTGCTGCAACAGTTGCAAGTCGTTGCGGAACGAGTTCGACCTCAAGGAGGCGCTGTGATGCGCGGCGACGAGCGCGACCTGCCGGCGCGGGCGGCACAGGAGCTCAAGGCGGCGGGCTGGTCGCCGCGCCGCCGGACGGACGTGTCCGAGTGGGAGAGCGCGCTCGCCCCGGAGGGGTTCACGATGCACCCCGCCGCGCGCGCGTTCCTGACCGAGTTCGGCGGCCTGGCCGTCCCGGTGAGCGGTCCCGGCCGGGACTACGCCCGCATCGGCGTACGACTCGACCCGACCCTGTGCCTGGGGCAGAAGACGTGGTTCGACAGCCTCGACGCATCGACGGCCGGCCAGCTCTATCCGGTCGGGGAAGAGTACGACGGGCACGCCAGCCTGGCGATCGACGCCGCCGGCACCGTCCACATGCTGTTCAACGACCAGATCAAGCGGGTCGGCCCCGGCGCGACCGGCCTGGCCCGGCTGCTGGAGGGCGAGGACGCCCCGGACGAGCCGTAGGCCGCCGCGCCCACGAGAGCCCTCGACCAGCTGAACGGCGCGGTCGGGGGCTTCCTCGTATGCGCCGCCCCGACGCATCCCGCTCGGCCGCGGCCAGCCCGGATAAAATTCAACCAATCGGTTTACGAACGGTCCGCCGGCGATTATCGTCAACCGCATGGTTGAGGATTCGGTGGGGATGGACGCGGTGTTCCACGCCCTCGCGCACGGGGCGCGGCGCACCATGCTGCGCCGGCTCGCCGGACGGGAGCTGACCGTCGGCGAGCTGGCCGAGCCCCTCGAGATGTCCCTGGCCGCGGCGTCGAAGCACCTGCAGGTGCTGGAACGCGCCGGCCTGGTCCGGCGCACCATCACCGGCCGCCGGCACGTCTGTCGGCTCGAACCGGCGCCGCTCGCCACGGCCTCCGCCTGGCTGAACTTCTACCGACGCCACTGGGACGACCGCCTCGACGCCCTGGAGACGCTCCTCATCGACGACGAAGGGACCGACCGATGAGCACCGCCGTACGGCTGCACCGCGAACTGCCCGCCCCACCCGAGAAGGTCTACCGGGCCTGGCTCGACCCCGACCTGCTGCGTCGCTGGCTCGCCCCCGGCGGGCTGGAGGTGAGCCACGCCGAGGTGGAGCCCCGGGTCGGCGGCCGGTACCGGATCTGGCACACCGACGCCGGCGCCGACGTCGGCGGCTTCGACTGCGAACTGCTCGAGCTGGAGCAGGACCGGCGCATCGTCTGGCGCTGGGGCTTCGTCGGCCCGCAACGCACCGAAGGCCCGACGTTCGACTCGCTGCTGACCGTCACCCTCGAGGGGAAGCCGGAGGGCGGGACCGCGCTCACCCTCGTACACGAACGGCTGGACGACCTGGCGGCGGCGATGCCGCAGGTGGCCGACGGCGTCGCGCCCGGCTGGAAGTCGGTGCTGGACAAGCTCGCGGAGGTGGCGGCGTGAAGCTCGTGGTGGTCGAGTGGATGAGCATGGACGGGGTGGTGCAGGCGCCCGGCGCGCCCGACGAGGACCCCAGCGGCGGTTTCGCGCACGGCGGCTGGCACCTGCGCTGGTTCGACGACACCTCCCGGCAGTGGGTGGTCGACGGATTGGATGCCGCCTCCTCCTTCCTTTTCGGACGGTTGACCTACGAGCGGTTCGCCGCGCACTGGCCGCGCGTCACCGGACCCGAGCGGGTGGTCGCCGAACCGCTCAACCAAAAGCCGAAGTACGTGGTGTCGACGACGCTCGCCTCGCCGCTGCCCTGGGAGCACTCTTCGTTGTTGGCTGGCGATGTGGCCAAGGCGGTGGCCGAGCTCAAGGAGTCGGGCGAGGGTGAGCTGCAGCTGATCGGCAGTGCGCGGCTGGCCCGGACGCTGCTCGAGCACGACCTGGTCGACGAGCTGCGGCTGATGCTCGACCCGGTGCTGCTGGGCGGCGGGAAGCGCATCTGGCCGGAGGGTGGGCGGCTCGCGTCGTTCCGCCTGAGGAGCAACGAGCCAACCAGCACCGGTGCCCTGCTGCTGACGTACGCCCGGGAGCCGGCACTCGCCGGCTGACCGGTGCGACCGCGGTCGCCGCGGGATGACTAGCGCCCCACGTAGCGGGTACGCGCGGCGCATGGGTAGCCACAAGGCAAACAAGCACGACCCCGGCGGCGAGTCAGCACGCGCGGGGCGGAATCCGGGCAGCGGGGCACGGGGCCGGCAGGGCTCCGAGGTCGAACACTCGCCAGACCGCCGGCACCTGCGGGCGGCGACCGGGACATCGGGCACGGAACGCGACCAGGGCCGGGCCAAGGTCGAGGGCGCTGAGCGGATCCAACGCCAAGGGACGCGCTGAGGCGCGATCTGATCCACGAACCGAGCAGGCGCTGGTGGCCGTCGAGCGGCCGCCAGCACATCTGGGAGTTGATGCCGAGGTGCCCAAATTCCTGTTGCAGTCGACGTACACCATTGACGGGCTCAAGGGGCTGATCACCGACGGTGGTTCCAAGCGGGTCGAGGTCGTCCGAAACACGATCGAGGCCAGCGGCGGCCGGCTGGAGTCGATGCACTTCTCATTCGGTAAGAACGACACCTATGTGTTGTGTGAATTGCCGGACCACAAGGCCGCGGCCGCACTGGCCATCGCCATCCGGGCGGCGGGCGGTGTGGACTCGCGGATCACACCGGTGCTGACAGCCGAGGAAGTCGATGAGGCGGTCCGGGCGAAAGAGGCCTACCAGCCGCCGGGTAGATGACCTCTGTCCGATGAGCGAGCGGTGATGCCACCGGTCCTGGTCACGGGCGGGACGGGGACACTCGGCCGCCACGTCGTGTCACGTCTGCGCGACGCGGGCTGCGACCTACGCGTCCTGACCCGGCGCGGCCGACCGGCCGAGGACGGAGTCGAGTTCGTCACCGGCGATCTGACCAGCGGCGCAGGCGTCGACGCGGCCGTGGGCGCGTGTCGAGACGATCGTCCACTGCGCCAGCAGCTACCAGGGTGACCTCGGCGCCGCTCGGAATCTCGTCCGGGCGGCGTCGCGGGGCTGGTAGGCCGCACCTGAGTGTGCATCTCCATCGTCGGAGTCGACCGGATTCCGATCAGCAGCCCGGTCGACCGCGGCATGTTCGGCTACTACGAATTCCGGGGCGGGGCTAACCTGGCGCCGGAGCAGGCCGTAGGTCGGCGGACCTGGGAGGAGTTCCTCGCCGAACGGGCTCACTGAGGGGCACCCCTGGCCACGCCGCAGCGCATCCGACCGCTACACGTTCGCGGCGATGTACTTGGTCTCCAGGTACTCCTCGATGCCCTCGCGGCCACCCTCTCGTCCGACCCCGGACTGCTTCATTCCGCCGAATGGGGCTGCGGGGTTGGACACAATGCCTTGATTGAGGCCGACCATGCCGAACTCCAGCGCCTCAACGACCCGGAAGCATCGCCGCATATCGGAGGTGTACACGTAGGCGGCGAGGCCGTACTGCGTGGAGTTCGCGATCGCCAGCGCTTCCTGTTCGTTCGTGAATGTCGCGATGGGTGCGATGGGACCGAAGATCTCCTCCGTGAATACCCGGGCGCCGGGTCCACGTCAGCGATGACGGTGGGCTGGTAGTAGTAGCCACGCTCTTCGGGAGTGTTGCCCCCGGCGAGCACCCGACCGCCTCGCTCGGTCGCATCGGCGACGAACGCCCGCATGCTGTCCCGCGCCTTCGCCGTGATCAGCGGGCCGACCTGGACGCCGGGTTCGGTGCCGCGGCCGACCTTCAACGCACTCATCCGTACGGCCAGGCGTTGGGCGAAGTCGGCCGCGACGGACTCCGCGACGAGGAACCGGTTCGCTGCCGTACACGCCTCCCCGATGTTCCGCATCTTCGCGATCATCGCTCCCTCGACGGCCGCATCCAGGTCGGCGTCGTCGAAGACAATGAACGGTGCGTTGCCGCCCAGTTCCATCGATACGCGGAGCACCTGATGGGCCGACTGAGCGATGAGTGTGCGACCAACCTCCGTCGACCCGGTGAACGACATCTTGCGTAGCCGCGGGTCGGTGATAAGCGGTGCAGTCGCGTCACCTGCTGTGGAGGTGGTGATCACATTGAGGACACCAGCGGGAAGACCGCTGTCGGACAGGACTTCGGCCAGCGCGAGCATCGAAAGAGGTGTCTCACGCGCGGGCTTGACCACCATGGTGCACCCAGCGGCGATCGCGGGCCCGATCTTGCGCGTACCCATCGCCATCGGGAAATTCCACGGCGTGATCAACAGGCACGGCCCGACGGGCTGCTTCATCACCATCAGACGGCCTTGACCGTTCGGCGCGACAGCGTACCGCCCGTCGATCCGTACGGCCTCCTCGGAGAACCAGCGAAGGAACTCGGCCGCGTAGACGATCTCCGCCTTCGACTCCGGGAGCGGCTTACCCATCTCGAGTGTCATCAGCAGGGCCAGCTCGTCAGCCCGGGCAATGAGCTGCTCGAACGCGCGTCGGAGGATGTCCGAGCGCTCCCGAGGCGGGCACGCGGCCCAACCCGACTGGGCTGCGGCGGCCGCGTCGAGCGCAGCCACCGCGTCGGCGGGCCCCGCATCCGCCACGTGGCACAGAACCTCACCGGTCGACGGGTCGTGCACCGGCAACTGGCGCCCATCCGTAGCCGGCCGCCACCGCCCGGCGATCAGAAGCTCCTTCCGCACCGCCTCGACGACTGCCCGTTCGTCTTCTTTCGAGGGGTTGAGGAACCTGCGCACGCCCTCTTCGCTGGCCGACCGACTCACTTCTTCCTCCGTGTCACTTCTTGACCGCTCACCGCATCAGTCATCGACGGCCGGGACTGGTGCGTGACCGGGTGTCATCCATGGTCAGCTGTCGGACAGCCCTGGGGTACGCGGGGACAGCGGGCGCTCCACCGCGTCCCAGTCGCTCGCCCGGTAGCCGGCGGTGAGTCCGCCGTCGCACATCACGACCGACCCGGTCATGTACGAGGCGTCGTCGCTCAGCAGAAAGCAGGCGACGGCCGCCAGTTCCGCCGGCTCGCCCGGACGGTCGAGCGGAATTCGAGTCCGGTGCTTGCTCCAGATGGCGACGTCGTCCACTTCGGCCAGTGTCGCCCGGGTGCGTACCCAACCGGGCGCGAGGGCGTTGACGCGGATGCCGTACCGGGCCAGGTCGACGGCGAGCGACCGGGCCAGCGCCATCACCGCGCCCTTGGACGTGTTGTAGATGATCTGCCCCTCCTCGCCGAAAAGCGAGGCGGTCGACGCGGTGAGCACCATGGCGCCGCCACCGCGCCGGCTCATGTGCCGGGCGACGGCGCTGGTCACCGCGTACTGGCCGCGGGTGTTCACCCGCATCACCCGGTCGAAGTCCTCGATCGGCGTCTCGAGCACGTTCTCCCAGATGCCGATCCCGGCGTTACTCGCCAGCAGGTCGACCCCGCCGAACGCGTCGCACGCGACGGTCAGCGCACGCTCCGCGGTGTCGGCGTCACCGACGTCGCCGGTCACCGTGACGACCTTCGCCCCTGCCTCGGCGCGCAGCTTCTCCGCCACCGTCTCCAGGTGGGCCTCGTCCTGCGGCGCGGCGAGCAGGCACAGCGAGGCACCCTCTGTCGCCAACCGCTCGGCGATGGCCGCGCCGATGCCGTTGCTGGCACCGGTGACCAGGGCATTCTTACCTTCGAATCGCATGATTTCGCTCCTGGTACGGGCTAGAGGATTTCTTCGCCGAGGTTCGCGTAGACGCCGGCGGTACGGAGCACGACGGGCGCCGTCACGTCCTGCAGCTCGCTGGCGATCTCGTCCAGGTGTCCGTAGTCCGGCAGGCCCCACACCGCGATACACCGCGGGTCAGGGCCGAGGTGGCCGATGCGGTCGGCAACGACGTGCAGCCGCAGTGCCGGGTGCTCGCCCGCGCGCTTGTCGAAGAAGGCGGCGACCTCGTCGGGCGTGGCGCCGGGGGCGAAATCGAGGAACTCGGCGTAGTAGGGACCGACCCGGCCGGCGACCGGCTCCCGCAAGGGCCGGTAGCAGCCCGCGCGGTCCAGCCGGCCAACCACCTCCATGGGCTTCTCGAACGCGTCGGCCTCGCCGGACCGGAAGGCCCGCTCCCACTCCCCCAGCAGCTCAAGGCCCGCGTTGCGGTTGAGCCACACGGCGAGGTACTCCGGCTCCGGGCCGATACGCCACGTCCGACCGAGGTTCAGCAGCAGCTCGTCGTCGCCGTACTGCTTGGCCCACCCCGTCTGCCCGGCGCCCGCGATCGCGTGGAAGTGCTCGATGGAGATGCCCGGACGGCGGGAGATGAATTCGATGTAGATCATGTGGTACGACTCCTGCTCTGCTCTCAGCGGGCGGTCAGTCGGTGAGGACGTGGACGGGGTGATCCGGCAGAACGACGCGTACGACGTCACCGACGCCGAGTGTCAGGGGGGCAGCGCCCGCCGGCTCCTGTACGCGGAGCGTCATGCCGTCAAGGTCGACGTGGAACTGGACAGCGGAGCCGAGGAACGCGATGTCGGAGATGGTTCCGGACAGGCCGTCGTCACCGGTGGCCGAGAGTCGAAGGAGCTCGGGACGCACCACCAACACCGCCTCACGCTGCGGCAGTGTCTGCCGCAGCCGCAGGCGCTGCCCGGTCTCGACGACCTTCACCTCGGTGCCGTCCCCCGCGCTGTCGAGGGCCTCGACGGCGACCAGGTTCGCGTCACCCACGAAGCCGGACACGAACTTGGTGGCCGAGCGGTGGTAGACGTCCGCCGGCGTGCCGATCTGCTCGATGCGGCCCGCGTTCATCACCACGACCCGGTTGGAGAGCGACATGGCCTCCTGCTGGTCGTGCGTCACATAGACAAAGGTCGTGCCGGTCTCTCGGTGGATGCGCCGCAGCTCGGCCTGCATGCTGATTCGGACCTTCTGGTCCAGCGCCGAGAGCGGCTCGTCGAGCAGGAGCACCTGTGGGCGCTTCACCAGCGCCCGGGCCAGGCTGATCCGCTGCGACTGGCCGCCGCTGAGCTGTGTGGCCCGCCGGTCGGCAAGATCCTCCAGCCCTACCAGCTCCAGCGCCTCCCGCACGCGTCGCTCGATGTCCCGCTTGCCGACCTTGTCGATCCGCAGCCCGAAGGCGACGTTGTCGAAGACCGACAGATGGGGAAAGAGCAGGTAGCGCTGAAAAACGATGTTGACCGGGCGGCGGTGCGGTGGCACGTCGGTGATGTCCTTGCCGGCCAGGACCACGCGGCCGCGGTCCGGCCGTTCGAACCCGCCGATGATGCGCAGGATGGTGGTCTTGCCGCATCCGCTCGGGCCCAGCAGCGACAGGATCTCACCCTCGTGGACGTCGAGGTCCACGCCGTGCAGGATCGGCACCTTGCCGAAGCTCTTGCTGATGCCCGTCAGGCTGAGAACGGTATTCACGAGGCCTTGACTCCCTTTCGAGCAGCCCTGCCCGTCCGTGCCAGGACGGCGATCACGACGCCGGACAGGAAGGTGACGAGCAGGAGGAGGGTCGCGAACGCGTTGATCGACGGGTCGATCGCGCGTCGCATCGCTGAGTAGATGACGAGCGGCACCGTGCTCTGCGGCCCGATGACGAAGAAGGTGATGAAGAACTCGTCGAAGCTCAGGACGAAGGAGAGCATGCCGCCGGCGACGAGCACCGGCCACGTCATCGGCAGCGTGACCCTCGTGAACCTCAGCAGCGACGACGCCCCCAGGTCGGCCGCCAACTCGTCGTACTGCGGGTCGATCCGGTCGAGGACGGACTGGGCGACGAGCAGGAAATACGGGAACGTGTAGACCACGTGCGCGGCGGCCACGGTCCACAGTGAGAGCTCGATGTCGAGCTTGGCGAACCACGCCAGCAGCGACAACCCGAGGAAGAGCCCGGGAAGCGTGATGGGCGCGAAGAACAGCACCGCGAGCCACGGGCGCACCCGGGGGGACACGTGGGTCAGCCCGAACGCCGCCAGCGTGCCCAGAACGGTGGTGATGATCGCGCAGACCACCGCCACGATCAGGCTGTTCCGCAGGGCCGAGGTGTAGGTCGGGTCGGTCAGCACCGCCTCGTACCAGCGCAGCGAGAACCCCTTGATCGGAAGGTTCAGGGTGCTGCTGGAGTTGAACGAGAACAGCACGACGACCGCGATCGGCAGGTACAGGAAGGCCAGGACGACGGCCAGGTAGAGACCCGGCGACCGGCGCCTGCTCCGCAGAAGACTCATGCCGCTCACCCCTTGATAACCACGGAGTTCAGGCCCAGCACGCGGAGGAACACGGTGACGACGGCGTAGGCGAGCATGAACAGCAGCAGCACGATGATCGAGGTCGCCGCGCCGAGCGGATAATTACCGAACTGCGTGAACTGCTGCGAGATCTGCAGCCCCACCATGTTCCCGTCCGTTCCTCCGAGAAACTGCGGGGTGACGTAGTCGCTGGCGGCCAACACGAAGGTGTAGAGGAAGCCGGAGGCCGCCGCCGGCGCGACCAGCGGCAGGACGACGCGGCGCCACCGCTGCATCCGGCCGGCGCCGAGGTCGGCGGCGAGATCGAAGAAGTCGCCTGGGATGTTGCGGAACGCGGCATAGGCGACGAGAGCGACGTACGGCACGAAGATATGGACCAGCGCGATGACGACGGCCGGCTTCGAGAACAGCAGCGATCCGTCCTGCGGGGCCAGACCGATCGGTCCGAGGACCTGCGTGAGCAGCCCGTCCTTGCCGAGGATCACCCGCCACGCGTAGATGCGGACGAGGTAGCTGGTGAACATCGAGAACACCACGAGCGCCAGCAGCGGGTATTCCATGCGCCCGGCGCGGTACCGAATCGCGTACGCGAGCGGCACCCCGAGCGCCAGGGTCAGGGCCGCGGTGACGAACCCGATCCCGAGCGCATTCAGCGTGAGCCGGCGGGTCAACTCCGAACCCACGGCCGAGGTGAAGTTCGACAAAGTGACGGTGCCCGTCACCTCGTAGAAACCGCCCTGCAGGAACGCGTAGACGGTGAACACCAGGAAGGGAGCCAGCAGGAGGAAGCCCAGGACGACAACGGCCGGCAGGGTCAGCAGCCACCCGCGCCGACGAGCCGGTGCGGGTGGCTGTGCCGCGGCGACGCCCGCCTGAGGCGGTACGACGGCCGCAACCATCACACGCCTCCCTGGATGTTCGACCACTCGCTGAGCCACTCCTCGTGCTGCACGATCCCCGACCGCCCCTTGTCCGGGAAGCCGAAGACCGGGGCCTTGGTGAAGAACTCGTCGAGGTTGTCGTACGGGTAGAGCTTCTGCTGTTTGGCAGGCAGCAACTTGACCGCCTCCGGCGAGGTCACGGCCGTGCCGAGCGCCACGGCGGCCTCCGCCTGCACCTCTGGCGAGAGGGCCTGGTTGACCCAGGCGTACGCGGTGTCGCGGTTTTGCGTCGTCTTGGGCACCGCCCACGCGTCACAGGAGGTGTAGGTGCCCTCCTTCGGGATGATGCTTTCCACCTTGGCGCCCTTGTCCCCGGCCCACAGCCCGACCGTCGACCAGCCGGCGAAGGAGGCGATCACCTCACCGCTGACCAGCTGGTTGGTGAGGTCACCGAAGGAGGGCGCGAAGCCCTTGATCTGCCCGCGGAACCGGCGGAGCAGTTCGACGATCTGCTTGAACTGGTCCTGGGTGTAGTTGGGGACGTCGAACCCGAGGATCCGGCCGCCGAGGGTGAACGCTGCCGTCGCGTCCGGGACCCAGCCGATCTTGCCCTTGAACTCGGGCTTCAGCAGGTCGAGCCACGACTCGGGCTTCGCCATGCGGTCGGTGCGGTAGTCAAGCGTGGTGGCGCTCCAGAACATCGGGATGCCCACCTGCTTGCCGTCGATGTTCCAGAACTTCGCCGCGGCGTCACCCTCGCGGAAGAACGGGAAGAGCTTCGCGGCGTTCGGGATGTGCGCCAGGTCGAGCGGCTCGATGATCTCCAGCGGCTTCTTCGAGTACAGGGGTCCGTACGCCTGGTAATAGGTGATGAGGTCGTAGCCGACGCTGGAGCCGGACTTGATCTTCGCGAGGATGTCGTCGCTCGTCGAGATGTAGGTGGGGTTGACCTTGACGCTCGTCTCGCCCTGCCACGCCTTCATCTTCTGTGATCCGGTGAGGTCGTAGCCCTCCCAGGACAGGAAGTTCAGCGCCCCACCGACCTTGTCACCCACCTTGGGCACCGCCGCGGACTCCCCACCGTCGCCGCAGGCGGCCAGGAGGGTCGGCGCGGACACGGCGAGGGCGGCGAGGAGCCCTCCCCGACGCAGCAGACCGCGTCGAGTAAGACCTTGCGGTTTCAACGGCGTTTCAGCCATGTGTATCTCCTGTCACACATCGACTCGGTGGCAGTACTGTTCCACCGGACGGACGACTTGTCCATAGGGCGGTACAGAGTTTCTTGCCGTCGCCCCTCCAGCGCCCACCCGCGATCCCGACACTCCCGCCCAGACGCGCCGAACGCAGCCATGCCACCTGCAATAGTTTGGCTATGGCACCTCGGAAAGAGGAATGCACTGTGGTCTGTACAGCGGTCGCCGTGCTCCGCTATAGTCCCGCTCTACGGTCAGCCTGACCGCTACGCGGGACAACGGGAGACGTCATGCCGCCGGTGAATGTGCTCAGCAAGGCCGACCGGGTGCTGGAGCTGCTCGCCGACCAGGGCGAGATGCCGATCGCCGGGCTCATCGAGGCGCTGGAGGAGCCCCGTACGAGCGTGTACCGCCTTCTGGAGAGCATGCAGGAACTCGGGTGGGTGGAGCCAGGTGCGCGGCGGGGGCAATACCGGCTCGGGCTCAAGGTGTTCCGGCTGGGCGCGGCGGTTGCTCAGCGGTTCGACGAGCGTCAGGCCGCGCTGCCCGTCATGGAGCGGCTGCACGAGCAGACCGGCGAAACCGTTTTCCTGTGCGTACGCCAGGGGCTCGAGGCGGTGTGCATCGAGCGCATCGACGGCGCGCGCGTCCAGATTCTCGAGCTCAGGCTCGGCGGCCGGCTGCCGTTGCACGTCGGCGGGGCACCTCGTGTCCTCCTCGCTTTCGCTGGCGAAGCCCTCTGGGACGAGTACCTGTTCCGCTCGCCGCTCACCACCTACACAAGCAAGACCCTGAACACCCCCGAGCTGGTGCGGCAGTCCCTCGCGGCGGACGTGAACGCGGGAATCGTCATCAGCGACGAGGACGTGACCCCCGGCATCGCGTCGATCGCCGCTCCCGTCTTCAACCACACCGGCACGGTCTGCGCCGCGCTGTCACTGGCCGGCGTGTCTCCCGTGCTGCTCGGTGACAACCGACAGCGACACGAATCGATGGTGCGGGAGGCGGCCGCGGAGGTCTCCCGCTCGCTCGGCTACTCCAGTTAGGAGAAACGCTTTGTCTGACGGAACAACCCCCGTCGTACGTCGTGATCAGGGACGAGAGTTCCTCGCGCTCGGTGCACCGGTCTACCGACTGGTGCATCCGAAGACCGTGGGCTCCGTCGGGGTCGGCGTTTCGCTGTGCGTCATGCAGCCGGGCCAGCAGGTCCGCCGCCACCGGCACGACTACGAAGAGGCCTACTACGTGGTGCGCGGCACCGGCCTGATGTATCTCGAAGACCACGAGCCCATCCGCTTGGAGCCCGGCCTGTCCGTCTACATCGCGGCAAACCGCGTGCACGGACAGATCAACGACGGCTCGGAGACGCTCGAGATCGTGTGCTCCCTGTCGCCTCCCCCGGTCGAGGGACAGGTTCCGGAATTCGTGGAGGAGAACCAGTGAGTGCAGCAGCCGACGACGGTGAGCTGATCGCCCGGATCAAGGAGAAGGCGCTCTTCGCCCGCGAGGAGACGGTGCGCCTGACCGGCATCGCGAAGACCGGGCACTACGCCTCGGCCTTCTCCTGCGCCGAGATCCTCGCGACGCTCTACTACGGCGACATCATGCGGCTCAAGCCGGGCGAGCCGCAGTGGAAGCAACGCGACCGCTTCCTCTTCGGCAAGGGCCACGCGGCGATCGCGCTGTACCCGTTCCTCGCCGACTACGGCTTCTTCGACAAGTCCGTGCTCGACGAGTACACCCGCCTCGGCAACCCGCTCGGCGACCACCCGGACATGCGCAAGGTGCCGGGCATCGACTTCAGCTCCGGCTCCCTGGGGCATGCGCTGTCCGCCGGTCTCGGGATGGCCCTCGGCGGCCGGCTCAACAAGATCGACTACAACGTCTTCGTGCTGCTCGGCGACGGCGAGCAGCACGAGGGTCAGGTGTGGGAAGCGGCGCTGTCCGCGGCCCACCACCGCACCGGCAACCTGATCGCGATCGTCGACCGCAACGAGTACAGCCTCGACGGCAAGGTCGACGACGTCATCGGCATCGAGCCGGTGCTCGACAAGTGGCAGGCCTTCGGCTGGAACACCATCGACATCGACGGCCACGACGTACCCCAGGTGTTGCGGGCCCTGCGCGACGCGACCGCCGCCAGCGACGGCGGCAAGCCGACGGTCATCGTGGCCCACACCGTCAAGGGCAAGGGCATCCCCTACATGGAGACCCAGTTCGGCTGGCACCTCGGCTACCTGCACCCCTCCGACGAGAAAGCCGCCCTCGCGCACCTGAGGAGCAACGCGTGACCACCAGCGAGCCCGAGCTGCACCCCGACTCCTGGCACCTGCTGATGCTGCTGGACCAGGCGCCCGGGTTCGCCGCCATCTCGCAGGCCCTCATCGAGCTGACCGACGAGGGACACCCCATCGCGGTCACCACCGCCGACCTCAAGTACTCCAACGGGCTGGTGCGCTTCCAGGAGAAGCACCCCGAGCGGTTCCTGCAGTTCGGCATCTCCGAGCAGAACATGGTGTCGGCGTCGGCCGGGCTGGCCACCACGGGCCTGCTGCCCTACACCGCGACGTTCGCGTCGTTCCTGGCGCTGCTGTGCTGCGAGCAGATCCGCACCGACGTGGCGTACTGCAACCAGCCGGTCCGCCTCATCGGCCACCACGCCGGCATCAGCCTCGGCTTCTACGGCACCTCGCACCACGCCACCGAGGACCTGGCCATCATGCGCAGCATGGCCAACATGACCGTGATCGCGCCGTCGGACCCGGCCCAGTTCCACGCGGCGATCCGCGCCACGGTGAACCACCCCGGGCCGATCTACTTCCGCGCCAGCCGCGGCCGCGACCCGATCATCTACGAGCACGGTGTCGACTTCCAGCTCGGACGCGCCATCGCGCACGGCGAGGGCAGCGACCTCATGCTCATCGCCACCGGCTCGTCGGTGCACCCGACGCTGGCGGCGGCCGAACAGCTCCGCGAGCAGGGGATCTCGGTGGGCGTGCTCGACATGCACACCGTGAAGCCGCTCGACGGCGACGCCGTGCTGGCCGCGGCGCGGGGGGCCGGCCGGCTCATGACCGTCGAGGAGCACAACGTGCTCGGCGGGCTGGGCGGCGCCGTCGCCGAGGTGCTCACCGAGGAAGGCGTGGCCACCAAGCTGCACCGGCACGGCATCAAGGACGAGTACAGCCTGATCGGGCCGCCGACGCACCTCTACCGGCACTACGAGCTGGATGCCGCCGGCATCGCGCAGGTCGCCCTGCGCTTCCTGAACGCGTGAACGGAAAGGTTGATCAGTCATGAGGGCGGTTGTCTTCACCGGGGCGGGCGGCAACGAGGTCATCGACCTCGTCGAGCGGCCAGACCCGATCCCGACCGGCAACGACGTTCGGGTCCGCGTCCGCTACGCCGGCATGAACCCGGCGGACGCCCAGCAGCGCAACGGGATCTACCCGGCCCCTCCGGGCAGCCCCGCGGACATTCCCGGTCTGGAGGTGTCGGGCGTCGTCGAGGCCGTCGGTGACGCGGTGACCACGTGGTCGCCCGGCGACCGGGTGTTCGGCCTCGTGGGTGGCGGCGGCCTCGCCGACCGGGTGATCGTCAACGAGCGGCACCTGGCCCGCGTGCCGGACTCGCTGTCCGAGGCCGACGCCGCGGCAGTGCCGGAGGCGTACATGACCGCGCACGACGCGATCCGGTCGCAGGCCGGGCTGCAGATGGGCGAGACACTCCTCGTTCACGGGGCCGCTGGCGGCGTCGGGAGCGCTGCCGTCCAGATCGGGCTCGCGGCCGGTGCGCGGGTCATCGGCGTCGTGCGCAGCGAATCGTCGTACCAGGCGGTGAAGGCGCTCGGCGCGGAGGTCGTCCACGACGCCGACTTCGCGACCGAAGTCGCCGAGCTCACCGGCCGTCGAGGTGCCGATGTCATCCTGGAGCTGGTCGGCGCCACGCACTTCCCGGCCAACCTCGACGCGATCGCCGTACGCGGACGGATCATCGTCGTGGGCGTCGGTGCCGGCAGTGAGACTCAGATGCCACTGCTGCGGCTCATGCAGAAGCGGGTGCGCGTGCAGGGGACCGTCCTCCGCGCCCGGCCCATCGAGCAGAAGGCGGAAGCCGTCCGCGCCTTCGAACGGGAGGTGCTGCCCGCGCTCGCGAGCGGACGCGTCCGGCCGGTCATCGACCAGATCTTCCCGGTGGCGCAGGTGAAGTCGGCATTCGACCGGCTTGAGGGCAAGGGCAAGGTCGGCAAGATCCTGCTGGACTTCGGCGGCTGAGCAGGAACTGCCCGCTCCGCACGTCTGACAGTGCGGAGCGGGCAGTCGGCCGCGCTGGCAATTGCCACTGGAGCGGCGGGCGACGTCGAGTTGGACGAGAACGCCCTCCGGGACGTCGTCGCGTACGAGGAGCTTCTCGCCAGCCGGGTGCTGAGGCCACAGTGTGTTCGCGCGGGCCCTCGGTGTTCGCGCGAGGCCTCGCCATCGGGCGAAGGAGCAACAGATCGCGGTGTCCGGGCGGCGGGGTTGGTCAGTGGGCGTCGGTGACCACATGAGAGCAGGCCGGGCAGGCCACCGGCCCCTGCTCGGCGAACCACCGGCAGCTACGCCGAATCGCGCACTTGGGAAGCTCGATCTCCGCCGGCCCCACGGTCTCCTGGTAGGAGGCGGCCATCCGGGCGCCCAGCCCGCAGTGCTCGCCGGTCCAGAAGCCGCAGGACGAGGTGACGCACGGCCCGGCGAGCCGGTAGCGGGCCTCGACCGGCGTGTCCGAGCCGGCCGCCGCGGCGAGCGCTACGTCGGCGGGAACCTGCGGGGTGACGTAGGCGACCCGACCCGCCGGAGTGATCATGCCGAGGAACACCGTGGCGTTGGCCGCGGGGGTGCTCGGGCACATCCGCTCCGGCGGTCCGGACGACGGACGACGACGGTCACCGCTGGATCCAGAAACCGATGTCGTTGATCTTCTGACCGAGGTCCTCGGCGGAGATGCGTCGAGCACCCACAGCCCGTACCACTCGGGGCGGAGCTTGAGGTTGGCGTGGCCGAGGGTGAGCGGGTTGGCCAGCTTGGCGTTGGCGGAGGAGAGGGCGGCCAGGCCGGCCTTCTGGATCTCGCCGGCGATGAGGGTCTGCTGCTCGGCGGTCAGGTCGACGCCGTCGACCACGAACCGGAACTCGTTGCGGGACATGTGTTACCTCCGGTCATTCGTACGATTCGGTGCCCAGCCCGTGGCGCAGGCTGGTCCGGGTGAAGGCCGCCCAGCCGGAGCGGGAGGCGACGCCGACGTGCTGCCCGGCCCGGCTGAGCAACCGGTTGGCGTGCTCCTGCCAGTGGGCCGTGCCGGCCGACCGGTCGCCCCACAGCTCCCGGCACGCCGCGCCCGCGAAGGCCACCTGCGCGGGCGAGCCGGTGAAGCCGGCGACCCCGTCGGCGACCCGGACGGCCCCGCCGGCCAGCACGGTGACGGTCGGGAAGTGGTGGTGCAGGCTGGCCAGGGTCGCCCAATGGCGGCCGTCCATCCGGCCGGCGGCGAACCCGTCGTGCAACCCGTCGTCGCGCCGGTAGCGGATCGCGTGCAGGGTGAAGGCGTCGCCGCCGGTCGACCCGGCCGACCACCTGGACCGGGGCGCTCCAGACGTGGGGCGAGTTCGCCGACCAGAAGGCCAGCCAGCCGGCCAGCCGGTCGTGAAAGTCGGCCTGGAAGCGGCCGGTGGTCGCCGCCCCGCCCGGTGCGTGCATCGTCGCGGTGGCGATCCGGTCGCGAGAGACCAGCGGGGTAGCGGCGGTCGGGCTCGCGGCGATCGCGGCGGTCGGGGCGCCGGCCACGCCGGTCACGGTGACCGCCGAGGCCGCCGCCGCGCCGGCGAGGAGTCGCCGGCGCGAGAACGGGTGTCCGTTGTCGTTCATCGTCGGCCTTTCGTCGACGGCCATTGGCCCGACGCTATCGACCGGAAGAGATCGGGTGAACACGTGGAGTGACGGGAGGTTGACATGAATGTTGGGAATCAACGGCGGCGTGAACGGGCATTTGTGTGCTGCCGGCAGCGCGGCGCACCGCCCGACCCGATCGGTTGTGCCGGCCACCGCCGCGGCTGCGCCGCCATCGACGGACGCGACGGCTCGAGGTATGCGGGGCGCAACGGTGGCCCCCGTCGGCCGTGCGGTCAACGCAGGATCTCCAGTGCCTCTCGGAGTGGTCGCTCGACTCTGGGAAACTGCCGAGCCATCCTCGGCGGTTTCGCCGGTCATCGCCCGAACAGGATCGGGATCGATCAAGATCGGCAATCATGGCCCAGAGGGTGGCTGACCGCGCCGAGAGCGGCCAACTACCCGACGAAATCCTTGCCGTGGCGAAGCGGCTGGCCGACCTGATCGGCGGGCTGCCCACCGCCGACATCGCCATCCCCGGTGCGTCGTGGACCGTCGCCGAGGCGGCAGCACACTTGGCGATGGCCAACGAACTCATGGCGACGATCGCCGGCGGCCGACCGGCGACTCACGGCGACGGAACGAAAGCCGGGCTGGCCAGCGCGAACGCGCAGTCTCTGAGCTACGACGGGTTGACCGGCGGTGGCTGTGGAAGGACCGGGAGCACGACATCGCCATGGAGCTTCCGGTGCTGCCGGCGTCCCCGGCGAGTCGCCCGACCCGATCCAGCTTTGCCTGCCCGGGCGCGGCTGCACCGCCATCGACGGCCGGGAGGGCCCGAGCCCAGCAGCGATGAGTTGGACTGCGACCCGGCGTCAGTCACATAGCCCTCCAGCCCTGAGCCGTTGCGGTCCAGGTCCGCCCACGGCAGTTCCCGAGCAAGGCCGGGTCGGCGAGCGCGAACACCTGCTGCAGCACGGTGCCGAAATCCGAGGGAAGACGGTCGTCGAGGCGGTGCTTACGTCGCCAGGCCGCCCACCGTGATTGCGCCAGCGTCGCAAAGCCGACGAGGGCCTCGCTCAGCAGCACGGGCGTCACTACGCGATATTCGGCCACCCGCTGCACTGCCGCCGCCAGCTGGTCGCCGTCAACATCGTGGCGGCAGGACAGCAGGTAAACGTCGGCGAAGTCACGCCAGCGAGTGTTCGCCTCGCCTCGCTGCAACGCCGTCACCAACTTCTCCGCGTACACCATCGGGAGCGGATAGCCGGTGACCACGAACTCCCCGTCGAGCAGCCGCGGGAGTTTGATCGGCTGCGGATCGGGCCAGATCGGGTCGCCGACGTTGACGTCGACATGGAAGGTCAAGCGTGCGGCGGAGAGACTGCCGGTGAGGCTGACCCGCACTCCGGCATAGACGTCGTCGTCCCGGATCGTGTCCGCGCTGGCGCTCGCCGCGTCGAAGACCAGGCCGTCGTCGAGGTGCAGGGTGGCGATGTCGCGGACGATGCCGAGCACCTGATCCGTGTCATTCGAGATCCATCGGCCCTGAAGATCTACGTCGCGGGTGGGCCGGCGCGCGGCGTAGGCGGCCAGCAGAACCCCGCCCTTGAGGACGAGCTTGTCCGCGTACGGGGACTGGGACAGGCGGGCGAGGAAGCCTTCCAGGGCGTAGACCTGGTGCAGCTCGTCTGTGGGCCGACTGGTGCGACGAGCGAGGTTTTGGAGGTCGAGGTAGGCGCGGCCAGCGACGGTGGTACGCGTGGGACGTACGGTCACAGCAGGATCTCCAGTGCCTCTCGGAGCGGTCGCTCGGCTTTGGGGAACCGGCGAGCCATCGTCAGTAGTTTCGACGGCGAAGCGTCGCTCCGCCTCAGCCATCGCCGTAGCGCCGCGTACGCCACATCCGGCCCCTCCCGGTGCCGCAGACGAACGGCGTCGATGATGCTGCGTTCGGGGCTGTAGAGCCCGATCGAGGTCTCCGGGTCGAGTCGCAGTTCCGTGCGCCCAGTATCGAAGGTGGCCGGGTCGAACCAGTGCCAGGCGACCGGCGCGGTAGTGGCCGGTCGATGCCGCCCGCGAGGCAGCGCAACGTCGATACGGGAGGGGATCTCGTCGGTGAGGCCGTGCCGAGCCAGCGCGGTGGTCAGGCACAGGGTGGCAGACGGGGCGCGGCGGGCGACCTCGATGAGGTCGATATCCGCCGTCTGCGCGTCATGTCGCCGGTAGAGCCCCCGTCCGACAGGCTCGATGAGCCCGTGATCGCGCAGCCGGTACAGCTGCCGCTCTGACAGGCCAGCTTCAAGAGCTTGGGTGTAGCTGAAGGTGGCCGGGAGCATGCTCAGCAACACGCTCTCAGCCCCCGGTTCATCCGCTGACCCCATGGGGAAACTCTATACACGTTGCCGCCACCTGTAGCGGATTTCCTACCTGATGCGCTTCGGCCGATGGCGCCGGGATGGGGCGTGCAAGATCCGCGTTGACGTGAGACGAGGCGCCCTTGGTCTGATACCTGAAGCGGCCAGCGAAGTGCGCGAACCGTTCTCAATCATGAGCAGCTTCGGCCGCTCGGCTACGTCGCGCCCAGATGGGCGATCATCGTCTGGTTCGCGGCCCAGCCATCGGGGAACTTGACCGGCACGTCGAGGTGCACGGTCTCGGTCGAGGGGTGGGCGTCGAGCAGCTCGCCGATGCCCGCCCGGGCCACCACGATGCAGGCGTGCCGGTGCCGGGACGTCAGCACGCAGAGCCGCCCCGACTCCAGGTGGAAGGCCGTCGCGTCCCGCCGTCCGGAGAGTGGGTGCGGGACGATCGTCACGTCGTACTCGCGGCCCTGGAGCCGGTTGGCGGTGTCTACGGTGATGCCCGCGCCGGCCTCGCCGAGGTGTGCGCGGATGGCCGCGACTTGGTCGCGGTGGGCGGCCCCGACGGCGATCCGGTCCGCGGTGACCGGCGCGCCGGCCGGCGCGTGTTCGGAGAGCGCGACCGCTCCGCGCTGCAACACCCGCAGGGCGAGGACCGCGCAGGCCGCGGCGGCCTCCGCGTCGGTACGCAGAGTGTGCCGGGCCGGCAGCTCGTACAGCGCCCACCCGGAGGTGGCCGCCAGCTCCACCGCCGCGTCGACCGCGTCCCCTGGTCCGGACGCGGTGAACGCCAGGGCCCGGTCGTCGGGGCCGGTGCCGGCGCGGAACCCGGTGAACGGGTAGAAGGCCGCCGCGACGACCGGCGCCGCCGAGGCGGGCAGTCGCCAGGACACGGGCAGGCGGTGCACCGGAAGCTCCGGGTTGTGCCGCAGGAGCACCGCCACGGCCGACTGCATCGGATCCCAGGTCAGGCCGGTCCAGCGCGCGGTCTCGACCGTGGAGAAAGGGTCGAGCTGCCCGGGGTCGCCGACGAACAGCGCCCGCTCGAACCTGCCGGCCACGCGCAGCAGGGCGTCCGACCGCATCTGGTACGCCTCGTCGACGATCGCCCACGGCCAGGAGCCCTCGGTGACGGTGGCCCACTTGGCGGCCGTACCGAGGATGACGGCCGGACCGCCGAGGTCGATGACCTTGGCGGCGACCTTGACCGTCTCGTGGTCTCTGACCCGGGCGGAGGGCCGGTAGTCGGCGGCGGAGAGCCGGCCGATGCGCAGCTCGGGGGCCTTGCGGGCGAGGCGGTCGATGAGGTCGTCGACCTGCTCGTTGGTCTGCGCGATGATGATCAGGGGCTCGCCGGCGACGGCCAGCTCGACGGCGGCGCGGACCACGAGGGTCGACTTGCCGGCCCCTGGTGGGGAGTCGACCACCACGCCCCGATGCGTGCCGCAGCGCAGGTCGGCCAGCACCGCGCTGATCACGCGGTCGGCCTCCACCCCCGGCGGCACGGCCAACCCAGCGAGCATGGACCCGTCACCTCCCGACCCGGCACCCTACCGGCCGCGCACGCGCCTCCTGCGATACCGCCGGGTCGGGACCGGACGCGCCCTGCCTGAACTTCGACAACCTCGTCGATGGTCAGCGCACCTGGGAGTGCTCCCGGTCGCTCTACCTCCAGCCCGGCCATTCGAGTCACGCGCTAGCCGCGATTACCTCAAGAAGCAGTTTCGGGCGAATTCGCCTGCCGGTCCTCCACTGCCGATTCAGGCATACACCAGGGCGAGTCTGCGATGTTCGCGGTCGTCGGTGCGCTTGGCCAGGGCCCGCAACTGGGCCGAGGCGGTGGCGGGATGGCGCGCGCACCAGGCCTGCATGAGGGCGGCGGCGGTTTTCGGCGGGCTCCCGGTGGCGGTGGCAACCACCACCAGGACGAGCCCGGACCTCAGCGGACCGCCGAGCAGCGCAGAACCAGGCTGACCCCCAAGCCTGGCCGGCTCCTGGCGTTGTGGGGTCAGGGGTTCGAGTCCCCTCGGCTCCACTCCCGGAACGATGCCGTGGTCAGGTCAATGGAGGCATATGCGAACCGAGATCCGAGCGCGATCGGGGGGAGATGTCCGCGCCCCATCCTGCCGTTGTCGATCTGTCGAGGAGGCGGCCATGCACTGGGTCCGCACGAACTTGAGTCCGCCGGCGTTCGCCGCGGTCGCTCTCCTGTTCGCCCTACCGTTCGCGGCGCTGAAGGGTGAGGCCGGGGAATGGCGTGTGGCGGTGACCTGGACTGGTTGGGGCTTGACCGTCGGTGGCGGGGCTCAGGTCCACCTGGAGACCCTGCTCTGGGATGGCGACCGTGGTCAGTACGTCATGCAGGAGGTGCCGAACGAGGCGCCGCAGATCGGTCCCGAGGAGCCCATCTACCTGCCGGGGCAACCGCTCTTCATGGTCGCCGCGCTGGGTGTCCTGGCTGGCGTGCTTGCCAGGATCCTGGCCGGTGTCAAGTCCCGCCTGGTGGTATCGGCGGTAGCGGCATTCGTCGCGGCGGGGGCGCTTGCGCTCGGCCTACGGGGCGTACTGCGTCGCTTTGATCCGCCGCCTTACGACGAGGCCATGTCCGCCGTACCGGCCGTCGGGTTCTGGCTGGCGGTCGGCATCCTGGCATTGCTCGGCGTCGGCAATGCGATCGCGGCGTACCGGTTGCGGAGGCGTGGCGAAGCCCTCAAGCCTGAACTCGGTGACGAATTGACTGGGTAGGCCCCGTACCCGGACCTTGCCCGCTGGCTCTACGGCGGCTGATCCGCCTCACGTGGGTGGCCGACAGGAAAGCCGCGGAGCGTGGCCGCTACTGCGGTCAGTTCCCGCCGCGGTACGGGCCATCCACGTAGACGAGCGCGTCACCGACGGCCCTCGTCTGCAGGTGTAGCGGATTTCTCCCGCAGGGCTAACCGGGCGTCGCGTCGGCGGGGAAGCGCTCGTGCCCCAGCACGGCGAGCAGCTGCAGCTTCTCGCAGCCCTCGCTGCGCGGGGACGCGGTGAGCACGAGCAGTGCCTGGGACTGGTCCTCGGTGAACAGCGCCTGGCAGTCGAGTTCGATCGCACCGAGCTGGGGATGGATGAGCGTCTTGTGGTCCGCGAAGCGCTTGGCGACCTCGTGCCGTTCCCACAGCTCGGCGAACTCCGGGCTCGCCTTCTGCAGCGCCCGCACCAGCTCACCGGCCCGCGACTGCGGGCCCATCGATCCGTACGCGGCACGCAGGTTGGCGACCTGGGCGCGGCTCTGCCGGTCGCGGTCCTCCTCGGGGTAGCGCAGCCGCTCCGCGGGAGCCGTGAACCACCGGTAGATCTCGCTGCGGGCGAGGCCCGTGTAGCCCGACTTGTCGCCGAGCAGGGCTGCGGCCATCCGGTTCTGCACGAGCGTCTCGCCGAGGTTGGACAGGATGAGCGCCGGGGTGTCGTCGAGCCGGTCCAGCACGCGCAGCAGCGCCGGGGCGACGTGCGTCGCCGCGGACACGACTGCCGGGGCGTTGTGCCCCGCCACCCGGAACAGGTAGTCGCGTTCGTCCTTCGTCAGCCGCAGCGCCCGGGCGAGCGACGCGAGCATCTGCGCGCTCGGCTGCGGGCCGCGCTGCTGTTCGAGCCGGGTGTAGTAGTCGGTCGACATCGCGGCGAGGGCAGCGACCTCCTCACGGCGCAGGCCCGGTGCACGCCGGCGCGCGCCCGCAGCCAGCCCGACGTCCCCGGGCTGCAGCGCCTCGCGGCGGCGGCGCAGGAAATCGGCCAGTGCTGCACGATCCATGATCCCAGTATCCGGCTGCGGCGGGCGCGAACCAGGGATTGCGGATCCCCCGATGACCGGTCTCTGCCCCGAACCCGGGACGACGGCGAAGCTCGGTGCATGAACATCTCCGGAAACACCATCTTCATCCCCGGCTCCACGAGCGGGATCGGTCTCGCCCTGGCGCTCGAGCTGCGGGCCAAGGGCAACACGGTCATCGTCGGCGGTCGGCGCACCGACCTGCTCGAGCAGATCGCCGCGGAGCAACCCGACATCGACACCGTGGCGATCGACACGACGAGCGCCGCGAGCATCGACGCCGCCGCGAAGGAGGTGCTGGCGAAGCACCCGGACCTGAATGTCCTCGTCACGATGGCCGGCATCATGCGCATCGAGGACTGGCACAAGCCGGAATCGTTCCTCGCCTCGGCCGAGGCGGTGCTGACGACCAACGTGCTCGGCCCGATCCGCCTCATCGCCGCGTTCATCGAGCACCTGCAGGCGCAGCCGGACGCCACCATCGTCACCGTCTCCTCGGGCCTCGCGTTCGCGCCGCTCAAGGTCACCCCGAGCTACAACGCGTCGAAGGCCGCGATCCACATGCTCAGCGAGTCGATCCGGCTGCAGCTCGCGGACACGACCGTGAAGATCGTGGAGCTCGAACCGCCGGCCGTCCGCACCGCGCTGCTGCCCGGGCAGGAGACCAGCGAGTACGGGGTGCCGCTGGACGAGTTCGTGGCGGAGGTCGTCGCGCTGCTCGAGTCGCAGCCCGACGCGAAGGAGATCCAGGTCGAGCGGGTGAAGTTCCTCCGCTACGGCGAGGCGCGCGGCGACTACGACCAGGTCGTCGCGACGCTCAACGCGTCCGACCCCCACGGGAAGTAGTCTCGGCCGGCCCCGGCGGCGGGTGGCTCGCTTACGGGACCATGGAGCCGCCATGACGTCGGGAAACGGTCAAGCGTCACCTGAGGGTTGCCGAAGAAAAATAGCGCGCAGGTTGAAGGCCAAGATTAGGAAAGATTAAGAATCCGATTAGCGGAGTCTTACGTACGCACAATTCCGGCACCCAATGTGCCCGCTTGACAGCGCAGGGAATTGGCGTCACCGGCTCGTTGATTTCTCCGGGCCGTCCTCACTAATGTTGGTCAGCGTCCGTTCCGGATGTCGGTCTCCACCTGGAGTGCCCCGGGACGGCCACCGCCGAGTCGCTGGACGTCACTGGCGTCGCCAGGCGAGCCGGGGAACCACCGCAGGTTTCGGGGTGAATCCGCATCAGCGGTAGGGCGCCTTCCACGCCCGAACCCGTCAGCTAACCCGGCAGGCGGTCGAGGTCGGTGCACGTGGGGTGCGTCGGCCTCGAGTGGAAGGAGCCGAAGCCGTTGCCACCCGTGCGCACCCGGCCCGCCGGATCGCGTCTGTTCACCAGAATCCTCGCCGTCGCGGCGGCGGCCATGGTGGCCGTCGGGCCAGCGGCCCCCGCCCACGCCGCACCGTCGGCCGCCGATGTGCAGCAGCAGATCGATGCGGCGTGGCAAAAGCTCGAACCCGTCATCGAGCAGTACAACAAGGTCCGGTCGGAACTGGCCGTGGACCAGCGGAGGTCGGCCGAACTGAGCCGGAGGATCGAGCCGCTCGGCAAGTCGGTGGAGATCAGCAGGACCCGGGTCCAGGAGATTGTGACGGGGTACTACAAGCAGGAAAAATCGCTTTCCACATTCAACGCCCTGCTGTCCCGCGGCTCGCCGCCGATCGCGTTGGGGGATCAGCTCGCGCTCGTGAATCAGGTGGCAAATTCGGAGCAGCGACAGATCACCCGGCTGTCGGCCCAGCAGGCGAGCTACGACGCCGACAAGGAGAAGGTTGACGCGCTGATCGCGATACAGCAGCGCCAGCAGGCCCAGCTGGCGGCTCGCAAGAAGGCCATCGACGCCGAGATCAAGCGGCTGGATGCGCTACACAGACAGGTCGCCGCCGCGGAGGCGACCGCAACGGCCAAGGCGGCCGCGGACGCCGCGGCGGCCAGAGCCGCAGCCGCCGCGCAGACAGCCGCCACCGCGAGCAGCAGCTCACCCATCACGTCGACCAGTTCGCTGTTCATCGGTGGGAAGTGTCCCGCCGTCCCCATCACGGGAAGCGGCGGCGTCGCGGCGAAAACCGCGTGCAATCAGATCGGCGAGCCGTACGTGTGGGCGGCCGACGGTCCCGACTCGTTCGACTGCTCCGGCCTGACCCAGTACGCGTGGGCCTCCGCCGGGGTGCAGCTGACCCATTACACAGGTTCTCAATGGACCGCAGGTGTGGCGGTGAGCAGAGCAAACCTTCGCACGGGTGACCTCGTCTTCTTCTACTCCGATCACCATCACGTGGGCATCTACGTCGGCAACGGACTGATCGTCCACGCCCCGCATACCGGGGACGTGGTCCGAATGGCCCAGCTGGCGGATATGCCGTACAGCGGTGCTCGCCGCCCCGGCTGACCGTCCGGTCCCGAGCTGTAGGTTCTCAACCTCGATGACGCTTTCTCAAGATCATGCCGCCGCGGATGTGGGCAACGAGCCCGCTGGCGGTGCTCCGGCTCCGGGGCGTCACTCTGGAGGTCGGTGCTGGCGCCCGGCCTGATCGCCAAGAACGGCGCCAGGCTGAACGGGGCCCCGCTCGGGGACGATGCCTACGGCGTGCCGGGCAGCCGGACCGTGACGAGGAGACCGCCGACGGGGCTGGGGACGAGGTCGAGGGTCCCGTCGTGGGCGCGGACGATGCTGTGCACGATGGCCAGGCCGAGGCCGACGCCGGCGTGTTCGTCGGTGTGTACGCGTTCCGTTCCGCGCTGGAAGGGTTCGGTGAGGGTCGGTATCAGTTCTGGTGGGAGCCGACGACCCGTGTTCTCGACCTGCAGCACGCTCGTGTCGCCGTGCGCCTCGGTGTGGACCGTCACGGTGCCGTCAGCGGGGAGGTTGTGGACGACGGCGTTCTGGACGAGGTTGGTCACCATCCGCAACAGGAGCTCGGCGGAGCCGCTGGTCTGGGCCGCCCCGCCGGTGACGTCCAGCGTGATCCGGCGCTGTTCGGCGAGGGGAAGCAGCGTTTCGGCGGCTTCTTCGGCGATGAGGGAGAGGTCGACGCTCTCGCGGGTGAAGTTTCCGCGGTCGCCGCGGCTGAGCAGCAGGAGGGCCTCGGTGAGGTCGATCGCCCGCTTGTTGACGACGTGCAGGCGTTCGATGAGTTCGCCCCGGACTCGCGTGGGGTCCTGGCGGGCGACGTCCAGGAGCGTCCGCGAGATCGCCAGCGGGGTGCGCAGTTCGTGGGAGGCGTTCGCGGCGAACCTCTGCTTCTCGGCGACGTGGGACTCGAGTTGTTCGAGCATCGAGTCGAACGCGTCGGAGAGTTCACGGAATTCGTCCTGGCGGCCCTTCATACGGATCCGGTGGGACAGCGACCCCCTCCCGGCCATCCGTGCCGCATCCGTGATCTGTGTGAGTGGTGCGAGCATCCGGCCGGCGAGGGTCCATCCCCCGACGAGCCCGAACATGAGCAGGAAGACCATCGCTACGGCCGCGGCGGGGGCGAAGGTGTGCACAAGGAGGTAGCGGTTGGGCGAGATCCCGAGAAGGCCCTGGGAGGTGTCGGGTACGTAGCGCAGCAGGAACCCCCACACCACGGCCAGCAGGAGGGCGCCGGCGACGGCGAGGAACCCGGCGTAGCTGAGGGTGAGTTTCAGTCGGGCGCTGAGCCCTGGGCGTCTATGCATGCGTACTGCCGGGGGCGGTGGTGTCCCTGCCAGGGGCGATCGTGTTCATACCCGTGTCGATCCGGTAGCCGACGCCGGGAACGGTGGCGATGATCCATGGTTCGCCGAGCCGTTTGCGCAGTGCGGAGACGGTGATGCGCACGGCGTTGGTGAGGGGGTTGGCGTTCTCGTCCCAGGCCCGTTCCAGCAGCTCCTCGGCGCTGACGACCCCGCCCTCGGCGGCGACGAGGACTTCCAGCACGGCGAACTGTTTGCGGGTGAGCGCGACGTAGCGTCCGTCGCGGAAGACCTCCCGACGGAAGGGGTCGAGCCGCAGGCCCGCGATCTCGCGGACCGGGGGCCGGGCGTACGCGCGTCTGCGGTCGAGCGCCCTCAGCCGCAGGACGAGCTCCCGCAGCTCGAACGGTTTGGTGAGGTAGTCGTCGGCGCCGAGCTCGAACCCGGAAGCCTTGTCGTCGATCCGGTCGGCAGCGGTGAGCATGAGGATCGGGATGCCGCTGCCGGAGGCGACGATGCGCCGGGCGACCTCGTCGCCGGAGGGGCCGGGGATGTCGCGGTCGAGGACCGCGAGGTCGTAGGAGTTGACGCTGAGCAGTTCCAGGGCGCAGTCGCCGTCGCCGGCGATGTCGGCGGCAATCGCCTCCAGCCGCAGACCGTCACGAACCGCTTCGGCCAGGTAGGGCTCGTCCTCCACGATCAGTACGCGCATGCCTGAAGCCTATTGTCAGCACAAACTATCGCCGACGGGTGCATACCGGACACGCGCCTCAGCCTGCCGATGCCGGCGCGGGGCGAGGCTGGTCCGACGGCACCTCCGCCGTAGTGCGCCACCAGTGGCGCGACGCCAGCGCGGCCAGCACGGCGCCGGCGGCGTTGACCAGTACGTCATCCACGGAGGACACCCGGTCCAGCCGCAGGACGTACTGCGCGGTTTCGACCAGGACCGAACAGCCTGCCCCGAACGCCAGGATCCGCGGCACGGACGCCAGCGCCGCGAACCGCATCGGAGCGAAGAACCCCAGCGCCGCGAAGATCAGCAGGTTGCCGACGATCCCGACCGGCCCCATCGTGACCAGGTCCCGCAGCGGGACCAGACTCACCCGGCCGGGGACGATGCCGGCCCCAAGGCCCGGCATCATGGTCATCCACACGAACGGCACCGTCCCGTGGACCATGCCCACCTCGGCCAGCGACATCCGCCACGCCGATGTGACGCCAGCGGCACGCCGACGGCGCGCCAGAGCCCATACCACCAGAGCGGCCAACGGCACCGCGACCAGCATCATGAGCAGCACACCGTTGAACGTATCGAAGCAGCCGTGCCACCGCCCGGCCATGCACCTCGGAGCGGACATCATGAGCGGCCGCCGCACGGCGAACGCCACGCTCGCCACGCCCAGGATCGCCAAGCTGACAAGCACGATCCTGCGCGTGCGGCGAGGCGGTGCTGACAGGGATGCGCTGTGGTTCATGTTCCCATTGGAAACGGAGGGCCGTTGCGGTGGCGTATGCGATTTTGGATAAGTCCGCGATACACGGAATCCCCGGCGTCGTCGCCCGGCACCTCTGCCGCGACCAGAGCCCGCAGCCGGCTGTCGACATCGACGGGCAACCGGTCCACGACCCGGACGGTCAGCGCTTGCTCGACCCGGTGCAGCGCGGGAGCGCACGATCCGGTCGATCCGCCCGGCCACCGGCGGCTCGATCCGCTCCGTCCGGCAGCGCACCAGCAGCTCGTCGCGAACCGACTTCGGGCGCCGTTCGGCCTCGCACACCGCGGCATCGGCGGACTTCCGTCCCGTCGACGCCGCTCAACAACCCGCTGCGGAAAGCGCCATGATCTTGAGACAGCAGCGCCGACAGCAACCTGAGAAACCGACATGATGGCGCTGCCAAGTACACCCCACCCGCGACATCGGGTGTGAGAACCTACACGAGCCACCGGACACCGCTGACGCTTCCGCCGTAGTCAGGTGACGGTAGCGCCGACGTGGGTCTCGGCGCACACCGTTCGTGTGCGGTGCGCTCCTCCGCCCGAAGCGGGACCGCCGGGACGTACCCGACGGCCCCGACGGTCAACTCAGTGGACGACGACGGGCGTCTTCCCCTGCTCCCCCGGCTGGTCGTCGAGCAGGTACGACCGCTCACGCCGGCGGGGCAGGAACGCGGCCGGGATGAACGTCAGCAGCACCAGCGCGAACGCCACCCAGAACGTCGTGCCGAAGGAGCTGGCGGCGAAGTCGAGCCCGCGCTCGATGAGCGACGGGTCGACCGGGAACTGCTGGGTCAGTTCCGGCCGCTGCTGGGCGGCGATGGCCAGCCCGGCCTCGGTGATCGGCTTGCCGCTCGGGTCGGTCACACCGGGGATCGGCTGGGAGCCGTTCAGCTCGTTGGTGAGGATCACCGACATCACCGCGGCGCCGACGGAGCCGCCGATCTGCTGGAGGATGTTCACCAGCGTGGAGCCGCGGGCGACCTCCTGCGCGTGCAGGGTCTTCAGCGCAGACGTCATGATCGGCATCATCGTGCCGCCCATGCCCAGACCCATCACGAACAGCGAGCCGCAGAGCAGCACGTACGAGGTGTTCGGGTCGACCTGGGTGAAGGCGAAGAACCCGAGGACGATGAGCGCCAGCGCGAACGGCACCGTACGGCCGATGGGCACCCGGTCGGCCAGCGTCCCGGCGATCGGCATGGTGATCATCGCGCCGATGCCCTGTGGCGCCATCAGCAGGCCGGCGGCCAGCGTCGACTCGCCGCGCACCTGCAGGAAGTAGCTCGGGAACAGCAGGCCGGCGCCCATGAACGCGATGATGAAGACGAACATGGTCACCGCCGCGATGGTCAGGCTGCGGTTGCGGAACAGCCGCAGGTCGAGCAGCGGGTGCCGCGGCTTGAAGGAGTAGAGGACGAACGCCACCACCAGCGCGGCGCCGATCAGCATGGGGACCCACACCTCGGGGTCGGCGAACGTGCCGGCCTCGGGCAGCGAGGAGACGCCGTAGAGGAACAGGGCGAGCCCCGGCGAAAGCATCAGCATGCCGAGGAAGTCGAACGACTCCGACGGCTGGGGGCTGTCCTTCGGCAGGGCCAGCTGCGCGTAGATCAGCGCGATGGCGCCGATCGGCAGGTTGATCAGGAAGATCCAGTGCCAGCTCGCCACGTCGATCAGCCAGCCGCCGAGGATCGGGCCGCCGATCGGGCCGAGCAGCATCGGGATGCCGAGGACGGCCATCAACCGGCCGATCCGGTGCGGCCCGGCCGCCCGGGTCATGATCGTCATGCCGATCGGCATGAGCATGCCGCCGCCGAGGCCCTGCAGCACGCGGTACGCGATCAACTCCCCGATGGTGTCGGCGGTGGCGCACAGCACGGACCCGATCGTGAACAGCGCCAGGGCGACCATGTAGAGGCGTTTGGTGCCGAACCGGTCGGCGGCCCACCCGCTGAGCGGGATCACCGTGGCCAGCGCGAGCGTGTAGCCGGTCATCGTCCATGCGACGCGGGCGTAGGACGCGTCGAACTCGCTCTGGAACGTCGGCAGCGCGACGCTGACCACCGTCACGTCGAGGATCGACATGATCGCACCGAGCACGACGACGCCGGCCACCTTGAGAACCGCGGCGTCGAGCTTGTCCGATGTCGGGACAGGCTGCGGTGCCGCGACAGCTTGCTGTGTCACGAAGTCTCCTGAAGTCGGATCTGACCGAACGGGTGAGCGGTGGTGGCGGCGCGGCGCCGGCCGATGGGCGGGCGCGACGTGCGGAGGGGTGACGCTCGCAGGCAGATTAGCCGCCGCCACCGACACTCCGCGCTTGGATTAGCTCCCAGCGCCTCGACTTGTGAGGACGATTACGGCCGGCCCGGTGGCGAGCATGACGACAACGGCAAGGGCGGCGAGGACGTGACCCGCCGGCGCATTCACCACCGACCCGGTCAGCGGCTACCCACCCGGGACCCCGGACGCGCCGACCTGACACGGCCTCACCGGGGCTCCGCAAGGCGTGGCCGCATGATCGCGTTCCCCGCGTTGGTGGCGGCCTGCCCTGGCCGGTTCAGGCGTACGCCTGGGCGAGCCTGCGATGTTCGGGGTCGTCGGTGCGCTCGGCCAGTGCACGCAACTCGGACGATGCGGTGGCGGGGTTGCGGGCGCGCCAGGCGTGCATGAGGGCGGCGGCGGTTTCCGCCGGGCTGCCGGTGGCGGTGGCGACCACCACCTCTGCGGTCTCATCCGTCAGCTGGTCGATGGTCGGCACGGTGACGTCCTGCTCACGCAGGTGCCCGGCGAGCAGGCCGACACCCAAGGGGGTCGGTGCGACAACAGCTTCGCCCTTCTCGATCGCGCCGAGCCTGGCCAGCTGGTCGAGCAGGCGGTCGGTGTCGTTGTCGGCGAGCTGGCGCCAGCCCCGCTCCTGCTCCTCGCTGCCGGGGCCGAGCCCCAGTCCGTCGCACGCGGCCTGGTAGGCGAGCCGCCTCAGCTCGTCATTCTCGAGAGGTTCCGGCGCGATGAACAGGGCCATGGTCACGGCGAACACTGCGTCGTCGAACCGCCACCGCAGAACCGACTCGGCCCACCCTGCGCCGCAGACCGCCTCGCCGAGCTCGAACAGTGCGGTGAACGCCCGCCTGGCCAGCGCGAGCGGGTCCCCCAGCACCTTCGCCGCGCTCTTGACCGGCACGAGCCGCCCCTTCACCACCCGTATGACGCGGGCCGCCCGGGCCCAGGCGACCAGTACGGTGAGCCCGTACAGCTCGTCGCTGCTGCGGGTCTTGAAGACCCGGTCGCCGATCACCGCGTCGAGGACGTCGCCGGTTTCCAGCAGGGCGACGAGTTCCCGCGCGTCGGCCAGCCGCAGCCGGCCGGTGGTGGTGAGGATCCGCCCGTCACCGAGCCACCGCACAAGTTCCGGCAGTCGGCGTACGACAACGGACTCGGCGGCCAGCCCGCGGAGGGTGTCGTCGTCGGGCACGGCCACCAGCGGCAGCGGCGGGTGCCGGTCGGGATCCGCGCCGAGCAGGTGGTTGGCCAGCACCTGGTTGAGCAGGTCCTCGTCGACGGCGATGCGGCCGGCGTGCAGGTCCGCGATGAACCGCTCGGCGGCCGCCTGATCGCTTGGGTCGACGCCCTCGTGCAGCATCCGGCCGGTCCAGAACTTCGCGAGCCCGTACCGACTCTGGTCCGCCATCCCGTCGGCGAACGGCGCGGCAAGCTTGTCCAGGGCGACGTGCAGCAGGTGCCGGTCGGCGCAGCGCCGGTCGGCGAGGTCCTGGTCGAAGAGGAAGTCGACGAAGGCGCGTACGGTCGGCGTGACGGCGGCCCACTGCTCCGGCGGCAACGTCACCTGGCGGGGAAACCAGTCGAGCAGCGCGTCTTCCAGGTCCTCGGGTTGCCACCGCCCGAGCAGGCCGTCGCCGTCGGCCCAGCGGTGGTCGAGCAGCGACTCGAGGACGAACGCGTCGACCGGCCGGCGGTGCCGCCGCGCCCAACGGTCGAACCGCCGCACCAGCCGGTCGCGGGCGGAGATGAAGATCTGGTCCGGTGCCGAGGTGTAGACCATCCGCATGACGGCCGACACTACCGGCAGAGGCGGCTGGAGCGGGTCATGCCGGAGCCGGAAGGTACGACCACCTGGCCGTCCGCCGTCAACGGGTACCGCGTGTTCACCCCGAACAGCCCGGGCCGCACCGGTACGGACTCCGACGCAACTCGCCAGCCTGCAGACCCAGATCGACGCGATCGCCGGCAACCTCGGCACGGCTACTGTGACCCCACTCGACAGGGCGGGGGTCGCCTCGTACACCGACCCGGGCCAGCCCGGCGGCCAACCCGGTCATCCAGCCGTCGAGATCGGCACGCCGGTTGCCGACGGCCAGGCGTCGACGTCGTACCCCCTCTACGTGGCCACCCCGGAACTGCTCCGGCTCTACCGACTCGACCCTGCGGCGGTCGCGGCCGACACCGACGTGCATCCACTCACCCAGCAGGAGCTGGCAACGGCGCAGAACCTCGCCGCGAGCGCCGGCCTCACCGTCGAGTCCCGCAGGGAGCGGGCCTCGCTCGGGACGTTGCGGACCGGGGCGGTCGCCGCCGGTGCGCTGCTCGCCCTCGGCATCCTGGCCATGACCGTCGGCCTCATCCGAGGCGAGACGGCGGGCGGCCTCCGCACCCTGGCCGCGACCGGCGCACCGAGGCGCGTACGGCGCACACTGACGGCCACGACTGCCGGGGCACTCGCGCTGCTCGGCGCCATCCTCGGCCTGGCCGGCGCGTACCTCGGGTTGGTCAGCGTCCTGCACCGGGACCTCGGCGCGCTCACCGGCGTACCGGTCGCGCACCTGGCCGCGACAACCGTCGGGCTGCCGGTGGTTGCCGCGGTCGCCGGATGGCTGCTCGCCGGGCACAACCGCAGTCGTTAAGAGGGCGCGCAGATAGGTGGGTTTCATGGTCGGCGGGTGGGGCGGGTGTCCCACCGGTGCGAGATCCAGGCCTGCCGGATGAGGCTACGTATAGTGATGATCGCGTCGGCGAGGTCGAAGTAGGCGTGGACGACTGACTCCTTGCGTTCGTAGCAGCGTTGGAGCCGGTTGAAGGCGTTGTGCCAGGCGTTCGTGCGTTCGACGTGCCACCGCTGGGTGGCCTGGATAGGGGCTTTGACGCCCTTGCGGGCGATCTCGCCGGTCAGGCCGCGTTCGGTGAGTAGGTCGCGGCTGGTGGCCGAGTCGTAGCCGACGTCCAGGTGGACGGTGATGTCGTCGGGTAGCGGGCCGGGGCCGTCGAGTTGTTCCAGGGTGGGTTTGAGCAGTGGGGAGTCGTGGCGGTTGGCGCCGGCCAGGACGCGTCCGAGGGGGATGCCGCGGGCCTCGACCATCAGTGAGCGTTTCATGCCCTGCTTGCCGCGGTCGACCGGTGATCGCCCGGCGATCTCGCCGCCGCCGGGCGCTTTGGTGATGCACCCGTCGATGGCGAGGTCGTCGAGCAGGAGTCCGACGATGCGGTCGTAGGCGTCGAGTGTGATCTTCCTGAGCTGGGTGAACACGCCCAGGCGGATCCACTCGTCGCGGCGGTTGCGGATCGTGGTGGCCGAGCAGGTCGAGTCGGCGATGGCTTCGTAGGAGCAGCCGAACCGCAGTACTTGCAGGAGTTTGTCGAACACGACCCGGTCGGCGATGCGCCGACGGTGACAGCCCAGCGGGTGAGTCGCGGCGGTGGCGGGTCGTGCGGGCAGCAGCGCGGCGAACTGGTCCCACAAGGGGTCGCTCAGCCATGATGGGACAGCGGGCACAGGCGTTCCAGTGATCACTAGGCGTAGGAACCTTCATGATCACTGATGCCTGTGCCCGTCTCCTACCCGCCCGTGCCCCGCCAACCTATTTGCGCGACCTCTAAGCCGCCCCAGACTGGACTGAAACGCCTCGGGACGACGGCGCTACCTCGCGGAGTGTTGCCCCCTCGCCGGCTCGGTCAGCGCGAACGCTGGTCGGTCGACGGCTGGGCCGCCAGCCGAGGTTCCACATCCTCCGGCAGCTCAGCACCGCAGAGCGCGCAGATGTAGTCGTCGTCGCGGACGAGGTTGCGCTCGCCGCAGTCAAGACAGCGCCGGAAGACGACGGCCGCGGTGAAGCCTTCCGGGCGGCCGATACCCGCCCGGTCAAGGGCGCCCGCCACCGGTGCCCATGAGGTGGGATCGGGGCAGTAGCCGGTGGACTGATTGCCCACCTCGGTCACGGCCCAGCCGCCCCGCTCGCCAGCGAAGGCGATCTTCCCCGCTCCGAGGACCTCCCCACCGCCGGCGCAGGCGACGTGCTCGCTGCGTCTCGGCGCGAGCCGCAACGTACCGCCAAGGTCGATGACATAGGTGAACGGCTCGTCACGGTCACGCGGATCTGCGGCCGCCAGGTAGGTGTCGAGATCGACCGGTGATCGGATGGGCCAGCCCTCGGGAGCGTCGGCGACCGACGCCTGCACGTCCGCCGGGCCGACGTAGCGGTATCGACGCCCCGCCCCTACCACGGCACCGACCCTACGCCCGCGCAGCGGCCGCTGTGGACGATCGCGCCGATCCGGCCGCCTGGACCTGACCGCCTGCCCCTGGCGATCCCGTCCCCCGGGGCCTGGCCTCGTTCCGCGTCAATTTTCGGTGCTAGGGCGTCGCGGTTCAGCGGGTGAGCGCGGCGAGGAAGTCATCGACGAGTCGGGTCTGCGTGGCGGCCGGCAGCCGGTCGGGGTCGAAAAGCGCCTGAACCACCAGGCCGTGGGTGAACGCCAGCACGGTCGTCGCGAGCCGGCCTGAGTCACCGTCGGGAAGCTCGCCCAGCCGTTGGGCGTCCTCGATAGAGGTACGCAGCCCTGCCCGAATGCGTTCGTAGCGAAGGGTCTGGGCGGCAAACAGGTCGGGGGCGGACAGGGCGACGTCCCAGGAGCCGACCCAGATCCGGTTCATCGCCGCTGCATCCGGGGTCAGCGGGAGGATGTTGAGCATCTGCGTGCGCAGCGCCGCCAGTCCGGGTGCGGGAGCGGCCTGCCGGGGGCGCTGCGCCGTGCGTACCTCGAGGATGTCGAGGGCGTGGGCGATCAGCTCGCGCTTGCCCGCGAAGTAGTGGGTGACCAGTCCGGTCGAGGAGCCCAGGGCCGCCGCAACGGCGCGCATGGTGAGGCCGCCGAAGCCGTGCTCGGCCAGGACCTGCCAGACCGCCTCCGAGACGTCCTGGCGGCGGGAGTCATGGTCGGTGCGTGCAGGGGTCATGGCCTGTTAGCGTACATGCCAAACGTTTGTTATGTACGGAGGTTGTGATGATCGCGCTGCCCCTCGCCCCCTCGGTCATGCTGCGCCCGCTCGAGTCGTGGCACGCCGAGGAGTTCCTGGCCCACCTGGACCGGGCGCGCGAGCACATCGCGCCGTGGGTCTCACCTGCGTTCGTCGCCCGCGATGTCGACGAGGCTCGCGCGGTACTGCGGCGTTACGCGGACAAGCGGGCTCAGGACAGCGGCGGCATCTGGGGCATCTGGCTGGACGGCCGCCTGGTCGGCGGCGTCATGTTCGTCTCCTTCGACACCGCGCTGGGCGTCTGCGAAGCGGGCTGCTGGCTGGAGCCCGGCGCACAGGGCCACGGCCTGATCACCCGCGCCGCAGAACAAATCATCGACTGGGCCGTCGAGGAACGCGGCATCGCTCGCGTCGAGTGGCGCACCAAGTCGCGCAACGCGCGCAGCATCGCCGTCGCGCAGAGGCTGGGATTGAGCCACGACGGAACGCTGCGTCAGGTCTACCCGGACGGCGAGGGCGGACGGGTTGATCTCGAGATCTGGTCCGTGCTGGCCGACGAGTGGCGGGCCCGCCGCACCGGCCGCCCGGGCCTCGCGCCCAGCGTCATGTCTGCTGAGGTGAAGGCCGAACTCGACGGCCTGATGGCCACCTTCCTGGGCGCCTTCGCCAACCCGGGCGGCACCAGGCCGAACGTCGAGGCGATCGAAGAGGTGTTCATCCCCGAAGGGATGATCATCAGCAACGTCGGCGCGACCTCGGTGATCTACGATCTGCGCCAGTTCGTCGAACCTCGCGAGAAGATCCTCACCGACGGGACGCTGACCGAGTTCCGGGAATGGGAGACCTCGGAGACCACCGAGATCTACGGCTCGATCGCCCACCGGTTCAGCGAGTACCGCAAGTCGGGCTACCTCAAGGGCGAGTGGTTCGAGGGCCGGGGCAGGAAGACGACCCAGTTCGTCAAGACCCCGTCGGGCTGGAAGATGAGCTCGCTGGCCTGGGACGACGAGCCCGCCTAACGATCGCTGCTCCTGGTCGAAGCGCCGACGTCCCGGAGACCCGGGGCCCGGGCAGGTCCGATTGGTCCTGGCCGGGCCCCGCTGGTCAGTGGGGCGTGCTGCGCGTGTTCAGCACGATGGCGATGGTGATCAGCCCGGCGCCGACGACCCCGGTCGAGCTGAGGCGATCGCCTAGGAACAGCGTGGCCAGGAGTGTGGCGACGAGTGGTTCCAGGAGCGCGATCAGCGCTGCCGTACTGGCCGGAGTGGTGCGCAGGCCCCGGAAGTAGAGGGCGTACGCCATCGCGGTGGGTGCGATGCCCAGTAGGAGCAGCAGTCCCACGGCCGCCGGGGTCGGGACGAAATCCATGCCGGATGTCACCGTGGCCGCAGGGGCGAGCACGGCCGCGCCGATCGCGAAGCTCACGCCGGTCCCGGTGAGATCGTCGAGGCCGGCGACGGGCCGGGTGCCGATGAAGGTGATGGTGGCGAAGCCGGCTGCCGAGAGCAACGCGAGTCCGGCTCCGGTGAGCGCATCCTTGGTGGTGATACCGCTGGCCGGCGTACCGACGAGCAGGGCCAGACCGCTGACGGCCAGCGCCACCGTGGCGAGCATCGACGCGCCGACCCGCCGCCGTCTGGTGATCCGTTCAGCGGACAGGACCAGGGCTGGTGAGGCGCCGATGGTGAGCAGGGTGGCGAGGCTGACGTTGGTCACTGACACCGCGGCGAAGAAGCAGGCCTGGAAAACAGCGGCGAGCAGTCCGTTCACGACCAGCCGGGCCCAGGCGTGCCGGCCGCGTGGCAGCGGCTGCCGGGTCAGACAGAGCCAGATCAAGACGAGTATGCCGCCGGCGGCGAGCCGGTAGGCGGCCACAGCCAGCGGTGACAGCCCCGTTTCGTGGGCAAGGAGGCTGCCGGTGGGGCCACCGGTGCCCCACAGCACGCCGGCGAGGACAAGCGACCACAGGCCGGTGACGGGGCGTCGGGCGGCAGCCACCGGTCGTTCGGAGACAAGCATGAGGAAATGGCTCCTGCGACGAGAGGAATGGGGGTCGCGGAAGCGGGGCGTACCGGACTCAGCGCTGCACGGACCGCGCGTCCAGCCGACACCGGCTGGACACGATGAGCAGAGGCGCCCCGCTCAGGAGCGCGGCGGGCTGATGATGTCGAAGGTCCGGGCCATGTTCCGATCCTATTCACGGCCGCCGCACGGCACGAACCCGTTTCGCGAGCCGACGCATTCTCAGGTCCCCGAACCGGTGCGACACTTCTACCGATGCCGCCCGCTGTGCGAGACGACACACCGCCGGGTCATCACACGTCCGACCAGTACCCCGTCCACAAGGGAGAGACCTACAGGAAGGGACCGAAGCCATGAGAGTTCTGCTCGCCGGCGCCTCGGGCGCCATCGGTACGCCCCTCACCCACCAACTCGTCGCCGCCGGCCACCAGGTCGTCGGCATCAGCCGCAGCCAGTCCAACGCCGAGCGGCTGCGCAGCGCCGGCGCCGAGGCCGTGGTGGCCGACGTGCTGGACCGCGAGAACCTGCTCGCCGCCGTACGGGGCGTGCGGGCCGACGCGGTCATGCACCAGTTGACCGCGTTGGGCACCACGAACATGCGGGCGGCGCTTCAGGGCACGAACAGCCTGCGTACCACCGGAACCGCCAACCTCCTCGCGGCCGCCCGGGCGGTCGGCGCCCACCGCTTCCTCACCCAGTCGATCGCGCTCGGGTACGGCTACCACGACCACGGCCCGCACGTGATCACCGAGGACGACCCGTTCGCCGAACCCGTGAGCGGCAAGCTCGGAGAGGCCGTCGCGGCCATCCGCTCCACCGAGGAGCAGGTGTTCTCCGCCGACGAGATGGAGGGCATCGCGCTGCGCTACGGATTCTTCTACGGGCAGGACAGCATGACCAGCATGATCGTCAACCTGCTGCGCAAGCGCCGGTTGCCGGTGCCCTCGTCCGGCGGCTTCGCCAACTTCATCTACCTGGAGGACGCCGCCGCGGCGACCGTGGCCGCCATGGAGAAGGGGCGCGCCGGACAGGCGTACAACATCGTCGACGACGAGCCGGTGCGCTGGGGGGACTACCTGGACACGTTCGCGGCCGAGTTCGGGGCACGCCGGCCGTGGCGGGTCCCGAGCTGGATGCTGCGGCCCATCCCGTACGTCCACGCGATGATGACCACCTCGATGCGCGTCTCCAACGCCAAGGCCAAGCGCGAGCTGGGCTGGGCTCCGGCGGTGCCGACCTACCGCGAGGGCATCCCGCTGGTGGCGCAGGCGAGCCGCTGAACGCCCGTTGTCAGGGCGCCCTGGACAGGAGGTTCGGGATCGGTCAAGATTCGCGGTCATGGCCCAGACGACGGCTGACCCCACCGAGCGCGGCGACCTGTCCGGCGAAATCCTTGCCGTGGCGGGGCGGCTGGCCGACCTGATCGGCGCACTACCCGACGCCGACATCCCCATCCCCACCCCCGGCGCGGAGTGGACCGTCGCCGAGGCGGCGGCACATCGGGCCATGGCCAACGAACTCATGGCGACGATCGCCGCCGGCAGACCGGCGACGCACGGGGATGGAACGAAGGCCGGGCTGGCCGCCGCGAACGCCCAGGCGCTGAGCGAGGACGGCGAGCGCGCCCCCGCCGTCCTCGCGCAGCGGATCGCCGGACAGGCTGCCGCGTTCCTCGAGGCGGCCCGGGCCCGCCCCGCCGCCGAGGTCGTCGACACCCCCATGGGCCCGATGCCGCTGGGGGTGTTCGGCTGCTATCTGCTCGCGCACATGCTGGGTGGCTGGCCTTCCGGTTTCTCGGCTTCTTCGCCATCCGTGATGACGTGACATACCCCTGGCCGGGACCCGTCAGCGGGGTACGGTCACCTGTTGCTCCGGAGTCGGCTTGCCGGCGCCCGGGAAGTGCACCTCGGTGTCGAAGGCGAGCACGCCGTAGTGACCGCCCGAGGTGTATCCGGTGAATCGGATCGTGTAGGCGTCGCTGCCCGTCGTCGCGGTGACCGCGTGCGGCACCAGCCGACCGCAGGACGCGGTGTGCCCGGGACCGTTCCCGCTCGGTGAGGTGGCGGTGAGGGAGTAGTCCTGTTCGCCGGCGTGGCTGACCCGACAGGTGATGGTCAGGCTCAGCGGCTCACGCGAGTCCGGGAGCCATCGGCCGCTGTCGAGGAAGAACGGCTCGACGAAGACGTAAGGGTTGAGGTAGTAGCTGCCCGTGTCGTTCTTGCGCAGCCGTTGGGTGCAGAAGCGGAAATTTCCCTTCGTCTTGCCGCTGCGCGAGACGTACACCTGTTGGCCGGCCTGGAGGGTGCACGTCTGCGACAGCAGGGTGTAGCCGCGGGGGAATTCCGGGGCCGGAGTGGCCCTGGCGGCCGGGGCCGGCGGGGCGGCGGCCGAGCCGCCCTGCGTTGCCGCCGGCGGGCGCGGTTTCGGCGTGGGGGAGGCGCTCGCGGACAGGTTGCTCGGCGTTGGTGTCACCGCCGCACTTGTCGTCGCCGCAGCGGCACTCGCCGTCGCTGCGGCGGTGGGCGCCGGGGTGGTCCAGGCGGCGCCGGCTCCGGCGGCACCGGATCGGGCGCAGCCTGCAAGGCCGGTGGCGAGCAGCAGCAGCGTCAGTGCGCCGCGGCGGACGAGCGGGCAGCGGCGCCGGATCTGTGCGCTCACCGCTGCAGCACCGCGGTTGCGTAGCCGTCCGGGTAGAACTGGTAGTAGTCGCGGTACCGGACCGTGAAGGTGGTGGTGCCGCGTGGCAGCGAGTAGGTGAGGGTGTATCTGCCGCTGGCGTCCAGCTTGCCGCGCCAGAACTCCCGCTCGGCACCGCCGTTGGTCGACGCGGTGATCCACCAGTAGTTGTCGTCGCCGATCGGCGAGCTCCAGGTCACCGTGAGCTGCGCGGTGCCCTTTTCCTTGCCGGTCCCGACCTGGGCGGTGACGGCCAGGTCGGTAACCGGCGGCGCCGGCGGGTGCGCCGGCCCGAAGGAGTGCAGCAGCTGCGTTTCCTGGTAGGGATCGGTCGAGGTGACCGCCCAGGCCCGGGTGCCGTCCTGGTTGACCAGCAGCGTGCCCTCCCAGAGGCTGTCGCCGCTGCGGAAGTCGACGGCGTACGTCGGGACCGTGCTGCCCTTGGCATAGAGGTAGACGTCGGCGTCACCGGAGGCGGTCGAGGCGCGGCCGATGGCGACGGTGGAGCCGTCCCCGGACCAGGCGGCGTCCTGCGGATAGACCCTGCTGGGGTAGACGGTGGCGTCGGCGAGATCCGGCAGCCGGTACGCGTGGTGCTCGTACGGGTGGCCAACCGTCTCCACCACCTCGGTGCCGTCGGGGCTCACGGCGTAGTCGATGAGGTTGCTGCCGGTGTTGTCCCGCCGGGCGACGATCGTCGGGCTGTCACCGGAGACGTCGATGACGTACGTGGTGACGGGCGAATAGTCGGTGTCGCCGGCGACGAGGAGACCGGGCGCGCCGGGGCTGGCGTCGATGATCGGGTGGTAGTTGGGGCCCCCGGTGTAGACCACCGGCGGGGTGCCGGGCGCGGACCAGATCAGCAGACCGCCGGAGCCGATGCCGGCGTCGATGAACCCGCCGACGACCTTCTCGCCGGTCGGTTCGACCGTGTACAAGTGGGCGCCGGGGGGCGCGGGGTAGCTGGCGATCATGGTGACCGTGGCGGCGTCCAGCGCAATGATCCGGTTGAAGCCCTGGGCCGCGTACAGGATCCGCCCGTCGTCGCTGAGGACGAGGTCGGAGATGTCGGCGACGGCCGTGACCCGGTTCAGCAGCCGGCCGTCGAGGTCGGTCACCACCAGCGGCAGCCCGCCGCCGACCCCCTGGGCGATGTAGAGGCGGCCGCGCGCCTCGTCGAGTTCGATCGCCCGCAGGTCGTCCACCGGCAGCTGGACGCCGACGCTCTTCAGCGGGGCCGTCTCGGCGGCGGCCGGCGCTGCTCTCAGTAGCTCCCCGGCGCTGAGCCCGATCGCCGCGGTTATTCCGGACGCCAGCAGTTGACGACGCCGCATCACACCTCCCCGTGTCGGCCAGCCGCCGTACCGACGGCCAGACGAGACCCTAGTACCGAGCTCGCGGGGTTTGGAAGCAGCGCGATGACGTGATCTGACGAAAGGACCAGGGCACCTGTCGCTGGTCTGGCCGCGGGCGCCCTGGCGGGTAGCACTCCACCGGACTGGCGTCAAGGTTCGGTGACCGAGCCGCACGGAAATCGGGGTTGACTTCACGGGTGTTCCCGGGGCGTACTCGATATACGTTCCCGCACCGCCGGCTGGCGCGGTCGGCCACAAGGCGGCGCGCAGGCACTCTCAGGACGGGGTGCCTGCTGTTGCTCGCGCTGGCGTTGCGGAGGACATCGAGAGATGGGAGGTCCCACATGAAGGATCACTCGTCGGCGAGTTGAGTCGCACCACTGTGGCGCTTGTCGAGCGCTGCCGGTGGCGAGAGTCGCGACCCCTTGTGGCTCGGCTTGGCCGTCTGCCCCCGATTTCCGCCCGTTGACCTCAGCCTGCAGTACGGGTTGTGGCGGCCACCTGCTGCCCGGCTGTCTTCCCCTGCGCGGGGCTTGGATTGTTCACGGGCTCGATCACAGAGAGGTATTGCCCGACCTCTGCACGCACAAGGGGTCCGCCTTGCCGGCATTCCCCGGCAAGGCGTCGCACCGGCCGGAGAACTGGCCCTGTGCGGGTAGGCGCGACCTGGACGGCCGTCGCTCTTGAATCCCTACAAACGAAGCTGGACCACGAACATGATTTCAACTCTCATCAATACAAACAGGCTGGCGGTTGCCTTCTCGGTCCGCCGGCCCATGGTGAGGCCATTCGAGGCTCTACCCGGACGACGCGTCGGCAGGTGGTGGGCCGTTGGCACCACTTGAGCAGCGGCCGCCTGACCTGCCCAACGAGATGCGGTCGGGGCGGGAGCGGGTGGAGAATCGGATCCAGGTGCTGATCATGCTGTTGATCGGCGGCGCGGCCAGCGCAGCCTCGTTCCGTCACGTCCATGACGTCGCGGCGGCGCACGGCCAGCCGGGCTGGCTCGCCTGGGCCAACGCGGTCGTTCTGGAACTGGCCTCTATCGCCGCCGGTCTGGAATTGCGCCGCAACCGGCGCCTAGGTGCCGACCCCACCCCGCCCGACCACACTGCCCGGCCCACACCGGGCAAGCCAGGACCGCCGCTGATCGTGGACGCCGCGGTCCCGGACACCCGCGAGCCGGTCCCCGGACCGCCGCTGCCGGTCCCCACGGGCACTGCCACGGTCCAGGACCCCACCACCGCGGTCCCGGACCAGGACCTGGCGGTCCCGGACCGCCGCGACAGCGACCCGCCGGTCCGTGACGGGGGCCCCGAGATCACCGCGCTGGTCCCGGCCGCCCGGACCGCCGCGCACACGCTCGCCACCCAGGGGACGCCGCTGTCCCGCAAGGAACTAGCCCGGCAACTACGCGCGGACGGGCACCACCTGTCCAACGCCACCGCCTCAGCGCTCGTGCGCGTCCTACGCGCCGAGGCCGCCCCACCGGCCCCGGCCTCGCCGAACCTGTCGCATCAGGAGGCCGCGTGACAGAACCACAACGGGCGACTTCTGTCAGACCAAGCCGCCCCTGTCAGACCAGTGCCTGTCAGGAAGCCCGCCTCCTGACAGAACCTGACCCGACCTGTCAGAGCGAACACCACCCCGCCCGCAGCCAGTGCACCTACTGCCCCTCCACCCGCACTCCGATCATTAAAGGAGCGACGAGCATGCTGACCCAGCTCAACGACCCCCACCGGCGCGACCAGCGCTGTCACCGACCCGCATCACACGCCCGCTCACACCACGATTACAGCGGTGTGACCGGCCATGCCGGTGTCGGTGTCGATCCCCGTTTCACCGTCCGCCTTGATACTGACACCCAAACCGACCCCCCGTTCTCGCTCACCGCCCAGGGCAGGCCCGCTCTCACCGAGCCCGATCGGTTCCAGACACACCCTCATGTGTGGGGTGTCCCCCCAGGGGCCGCCCATGCGTAAACCACTACCGGCACCGGATCCGCTGCTGCGCCTGCAGGCCAGCATCACCGCCCGCGACGACCGCCTCCTCGGCTGGCTCTACGACCACGGACTGCTGACCACCGACCAGATCGCCGCCGCCCTGTTTCCGTCCCTCGATTTCGCTCAACGCCGGCTACGCCGCCTCACCGTTCTTCGCACGGTGGACCGGTTCCGACCCAACAAACCTGACGGTGGCTCCTACCCGTACCACTACCTGCTGGACCAGCTCGGCTACGAACACGTCCGCGCCCAGCGCGGACTCGGCCCGCCACGCCGGGACCAGGCACGGCGCCGCAAACAATCCCTCACGTCACGTCCGGACCTGCCCCATCTGCTTGGCGGCAACCAGGTCTTCATCGACCTGGCCGCCCACGCCCGCACCCATGCCAGCAGCCATCTGGACCGCTGGCAGCCCGCGTCCGCTTTCCATGACCCGGGCGTGTTCTACCGCAAAGGCGGGGACCTGCAGATCATGGTCCGCGGACCGAGCGGCTTCCCCCGCCCGGACGGCGCCGGGGTGTGGACCGAGCAGGATCGTTCGGTGCCGTTCTTCCTCGAATACGACACCGGCCGCGAACGACTCGACATCCTCACCGAGAAGATCGCCAAGTACGAACGCTTGTATGCGATGAGCACTTGGGCATGGCCGGTGCTGTTCCACCTACCGTCGGCGCGACGTGAGGCGAACCTGCACCACCGTCTCACCGGCGCCACGCCACGAGCGTTCATCGCCACCACCACCGCCGACCTACGCGCCGCCACCGGCGCCAGCCCCGCCGAGCAGGTGTGGCACCTGGTTGGTCTCGGCGCCGGCCGTCGCCGCCTCATCGACCTGCCCTACATCGACACTCACCACGACCAAGAGTTCCTCACCCGCACCGCGCCCGGCCCGCACGGGCCAGCATCCTGATGGCCGTGACGGTGTGAGCAGCCCGGTTGACCGGGCTGCTCACACCGTCTATTCCGTAGCGGCGGGTGCGGTAGGACCGGAAGCCGGGCGGGCACCTGCGACCAAGCGGCGAGCCAGCCGTGAGATCACGGAGCTTGGTACGTCCGCTGCTCCGACTGCCACGCCCGTAGCGCACCCTTGATCCGCTGGTTCTCCGCCCGCACGTCGTCCCGCTCGCGAATACGCCGCTGCAGCTCGAAGGCAAGGCGGTGCAGCAGGGCATCGACTTCGTCGACCCGGTAGCCGCGCCGCCCTCGTCGGGTCAACGGCAACGGCAGCGCGGCGATCCGGTCCGGGGTGAGCGGGCCGCGCAGGGCGTGCCGGCTGCGGTAGACGGTCATCGCCACGGAATCCGATCCGGCAGGTGGATCCGCTCGCCGGGCACCCCGGCGGCGAGCAGCCGCAACCGCGACCCGGCCAGCATCACCGGCGGACCGCACACGTAGACCTGCTGATCACCGCGCAGATGGTCGAGGGCGACGGTCAACGCGTCGCCCCGCTCCCCCGGCTCGGCAAGGGAGTCGTGGGAGAACGCCGGCACGACGGTCAGCCAGTCGTGGGGCTGCTGGAGCTTGTCGAGGGTGATCGCGTCGTACAGGCTCGCCACGTCACGACTTCCCACGATCAGCGTCACGCGCCGGCCGTCCGGTGCGGCGGCGACCTGCTCGACGATCGCGCGCAGCGGCGCCAGCCCGGTGCCGCCGGCGATCAGCAGCAGATTCTCGCCGTGCAGGCTCAGCCCGGTGTCCGCCGGCGGGCCGAGGTGGAGCAGCTCTCCGGGGCATACCTGATGGACCAGGCTGGTGGAGACGGCGCCGCCGCGGACCGCGCGGACGTGCAGCTCGACGGTGCCGTCCGGGCGCGGCGCGTTCGCGGGGCACAGCCAGCGCCACCGGCCGGGCCGGCGCGGTGTGCAGACCGGCACCGCCTGGCCGGGCCGGTAGGGCAGCCGCCGCCACGGCCGTACCGTGATGACGGCAACCCCGTCGCAGGCCAGATCGTGGTCGAGCACCTCAACCGGCCACCAGGCCGGGCCATCCCCCGCTGTTGTGGCTGCCGACTCGACTTCCTGCCAGGACACGGCGGTCCGTAGCGCATCGTCGATGACCGCCTGATGCTCTGGTCGCAGGCCGAAGCGGCGGTACGCGCGGCCCAGGACGCTCAGCAGCGCCAGCCTTTCGGGGCGGTCCGGCCCGTCGGTGAGCCGGCGTAGGGCGGCCTCGATCAGCGGGGCGTCCCGCTCGGGCAGCAGACCCGGGCAGCGGTCCTCGACCTCCTCCCAGAACGAGCGCCGCCGCAGATAGCTCTCCGCGCGGCGATGCTCGGCCTCCGACCAGCCGAGATACGGCAGGTCCGTGTTGGTGGCCAATGCTCTTGCCACCTGCTCCGCCAGCCGGTTCCGGTCCACCCCGATCAGGTACGGGGACAGCTCCGCATCCGCCGCGACGAGACTGAGCCAGCGGGCTACCGCCTCGGGGGTCTCCTGTTCCGTCACGCCGGCTCCCCGAGCTGCTCCTCCGTGAGGCCGGCGGCGTGGATCGTCGCGTGAGCCCAGCGGACAAGGGGACACGGGTACGGGACGCGTTCGCTGCGGCACAGCTGGCCCTGCGGCCACGGCTCGGGGGCGTGGACGCGGACCGCCTGGGCGGCGAGCGCCAGGTCCTCGTCGGTGACCGGGGTGAGCACGGGAAAGTCGGCGAGTACGGCGGACATCGGTGGGCGCCTCCGGCGGTGGGGAGCGTGGAGTGGCGCCGGGGCGGGCGGGGACGGCCACCGCCGTACGGGGGAACGACGCGGCCGGGGCCCAGCACCCGCCCCGGGCCATGCGATCAGCCTCGTGTTCGCGCTGAGCCGAAACTACAGCGCCGGAGGAGCCTCAATGACGCAGAAGTGAGGCGTCTGCGTACCCGCCGGATCGACGGTGGTGTTACTACAGTGGCGGCAGAACGGAGGGAGATCGGGCGTGGCCCTGAAGCGGCACCGGCTCTGTCAGCGACGCAAGGCCCTCGGGTTCAGCCAGGAGCGCCTGGCCGAGCTTCTCGGCGTGGAACGGTCGACCGTGGTGCGCTGGGAGAACGTCGAAACAGATCCCCAGCCGTGGCATCGAACCCGGATCGCCTCCGCGTTGGGAGTTACGCTCGAACAGCTCGACGACATGCTTGTTGACGTGTCGGTGGCAGCACATCGAGGGCAGGCCATGGGAGATGACGCTCGCAGTGCCGCCTCCGGCGCTGCACGGCTGGAACTTCTGAGCGGCCTACGCACGTTCCTCACCAGCTACCTGACGGCGCCTGAGGGGCCGATGCCATCACTTGCCGACGTGCGGCGGGGCGTTGGCCGGGTACACAACCTCTACCAGCGGGCGAGCTACACGTCGGCTGCTCGTCTGCTGCCGGACGTGCTCAGCCAGGCGACAGCCCTGACTGGCCACGCCAGCGGACTGCATCGCAGCAGCGCCTTTCGGCTGCTCGCTGCCGCCTACATCGCGGCATCGAAGCTGGCAGCCAAGGTCGGTGACGGTGACACCGCCCTGCTGACCGCCGATCGGGCTTCCACCGCCGCCCGGTTGGCGGACGACCAGGCCTTGGCAGCCGTGGCCGCCTATCAGGCGGCATGCGGCCTCATGCGGCTGCCTGGGAGAGCGGGCGACGCCGAACAGATCGTGCTCACCAGCGTTAACCGCCTCGGTGCCGTTGATAACCCGGACCTGCTGTCTGCGCAGGGAGCGTTGGTACTGCTGGCTGCCGTGATGACCGCTGGACAGGGCAGCTCTAAGGAAGCGGGCCAGTTCCTTACGCAGGCCGGAAACCTGGCGGCGGTGCTCGGCTCAGATCGCAACCGGCTGTGGACCGGGTTTGGTCCGACGAATGTCGTCATCCACGCGGTCTCCGCTGCGGTTCGAGCCGGCAATGCGGATCAGGCGCTGGAGATCGGGTCGCGGCTCGACACGTCGCGGTTGCCGGCGGTGCTGGTCGGTCGAAGGGCCCAGGTACACGTGGACTTGGCGGCAGCGGCGTTCATGTCCTCCGGCGATCGATCAGTCTCGGTGCTGCACCTTCTTGAGGCCGAGCGGGTGGGCGCCGAGGTGGTTTACACCAATGTGCAGGCGCGAGCGCTGCTGCTGGACCTGCTGGCTAAGGAACGGCGGGCGCCTACGCCAGGGCTGCGGCCGCTGGCGGAGCGGGCTGGGCTGCTGGCATGACTCAACGGGGTGTGCTGGCTCTGGTGGTCTGTGCCGCTCCTCCGGTGCTGCGGATCGGTGAGCTGATTGAACTGCTGCTCGCAGACGGGTGGGCCGTCTGCGTGACCGCTACGCCGACAGCAGCGACGTGGATTGATCGGAGGGCTGTGGCGCGTCAGACGGGGTATCCGGTGCGGGTGGAGTGGCGGATGCCCGGCGAGCCGGAACTTCACCCGTCGGCGGATGTCGTTGCCGTGGTGCCGGCGACCTTCAACGTGATCAACAAGTGGGCGCTGGGGATCAACGACACGCTCGCGCTCGGTATCCTCAACGAGGCACTCGGCACCGACATCCCGGTGTACGCCTTCCCGAACGTCAAGGCTCAGCTTGCCGCCCACCCGAGCTACGACCGACACCTGAGACAACTGGAGAGTGCAGGCGTCCAGGCAATGTCGATGACGAGCGATCCCAACTGGCAAATGATCGGCGACCGACTCCACGCGTCCACTCGACTTGGGCCTTCTGTTTGATCGAATTGACGCCGGATCGTCGTCGAAACGGCGAATGCTTCAGCCTGTCGGCGAGAGTGACCGGCGTGGGTGCTCGTAGAATGCTCGCTTGTTTGTATTCAAAGCCTGTCTGCTACCCTGGTGATAGACGGGGCGGTACGGGTTGATCCCGCGACCCGGCCATCGCAGCGGTTTAGGAAACCGATGCTCTATCCCCTGAGCTACGAGGGCGCGAGTGCCCAGCCTACCTGCCAGCAGATACTCACGAGTGCCTAGGAGTGCCCTCCCGTATCCACCGGTGTGGGCTGCCCTTGCGCCGACCGGCGGAGCACACAGGGAGCATGCGATCGTCGACCGGCCGGGTCCATGCCCGTCACTGCCCAGCGCTGACCAAGACTGCCCGGCAGCGCCCACGACTCACCGAGCAGATTTCGAGCAGAGCGGCAGGGACCAACAGCCTCCAGGCCCGCCGCCAGAGTGCGGTCCGGCAGGCGCCCCATCTGGCAGACGGAGCTCCAACCGTCGTCCCGCCATCCTCACTGTCTGCCGCCGACCCACACCGTGGAGCGGGCCGCCTACGGACCCATCGGCGAAACCACGAGCGTGGTCAGGTACGTTCGGAGCAGGATCGGCCCGTTGGGCCTCACCGCTCGCTCGTGGGCTGGGCAGGCTCGAAGAACAGGCAGGCCGCGCTTGCCGGGGTGATTCCACAGGAGGGTCACAGGTGCACCCGAAACCAGCGGCATTGAGCCCGGCCGTCTCGGCGCAGATGAGTCGGATGCCGAGTGCACGTACCAAACCCGAGATGCTCCTGCGACGGGAGCTGCATCGACGGGGACTGCGGTTCCGGGTCAACCATCCTGCCCTGCCAGGGCGTCCCGATGTCGCGTTTACCAGGGTTCGCCTCGCCGTCTTTGTCGACGGCTGTTTCTGGCACATGTGCCCACAACACTCGACGATGCCCAAGAACAACGCTGCTTGGTGGAGCCAGAAACTGCATCGGAACGTCGAGCGGGACAGGGAGAAAGACGCCCATCTGCGCTCGCTCGACTGGCACGTGCTGCATGTCTGGGAACATGAGGATCCCGTGGTTGTGGCGGACGAGGTGGAGAGGCGCTGGCGCGCGCTGAGGAGTACCCCTGCCATGTGAGGGTCGGTTTCGTGATCTTGGACCGGCTGTGGCATCCTGGTCGTCATCGAGGACGTGACGGAGGGGATTGTGGCCGGCAAAGCGTGGTACGACGTGGCCCCATCGGCGGCGCGGCTCACCGGATCGTTGCGGGACATCGGCTACGACTTCTCCACCGCCGTGGCCGACATCGTCGACAACAGTGTCGCCGCCGGAGCCACCCGCGTAGAGATTCTGATCGAGCACGACGGCGCAGACTCGAGGGTGTTCATCGCCGACGACGGCCGCGGCATGTCCGCCCCAGCGGTGCTGGAGGCGATGCGCTTCGGCACCCGACGGTCCTACGACCGCGGGGAACTCGGCCGATACGGACTCGGATTGAAGACCGCCTCCCTCTCCCAGTGCCGCCTCCTCACGGTCGTCAGCCGCAGTTCGACGTCCGTGGTACGGACATGCGCCCGATCGCTGGACCTCGACCTGATCGAGGATTGGGACCAGTGGGTGGTGGTCGATCCGTCACCGGCGGATCAGATGGTCGGCCGCGCCCGACAGTGGTTGGCCGAGGGAACCGGCACCGTTGTTCTCTGGCGGTCCCTTGACAGGGTGCTGCCCGAGAATCGACCGGAAGGTGGGTGGGCTCGCCGGCGGCTCGAGTCACTGGCCACCCGCGCCGCCGAACACCTGGGTATCGTCTTCCACCGATTCCTCGATGGCGTCCCGGGGCGTCCGCAGCTCGTGATCACAGTCAATGGGCAAAAGGTCCGTTCCTGGGACCCGTTCGCGCAGGACGAACCGGCTACAGTCGAGTTGCCCCCGCAGAGGTTCGAAATTGAAGCGCCCGGCGCCGGCGGGCATGTCCGGTTACGGCGTTTCGTCCTGCCCTCCCGTGACCGTTTCACCAGCCCGGCAGAGTTCGAGCGCATGTCCGGGCCGATGAACTGGAACCGTCAGCAGGGTCTCTACGTCTACCGGGCGGACCGGTTGGTCCAGTGGGGTGGCTGGAGCGGTATCCGAGGGATCGACGAACACACGAAGCTCGCGCGGGCGGCGTTGGAGTTCGACACGGATCTGGACGCCGCGTTCAACATCAACGTGGCGAAGATGCGCGTCGCCCTGCCTGCTCAGCTGCGCACGCTGCTCGAGCCGCCGCTGAACGAGCTGTGCGTCCTTGCCGACGACGCCTACCGCAAGACGTCGCGCTCCGGCAGCCGCCCTCTTCCTTCCGACCTGTCAGAGCCTCCCGAGTCGCGGGCCGCGACGCACGCGGCCGCGAGGGCGGGGCTCGCCCTGAGAATGGCGGCGATGCAGGCCGGTCAGTGGGCGGCGTGGGAGGCGATCGAGGCCCTGCTGCGCCAGCAGTCTCCCGAGGTGGTGGAACTGCTGGGTCTCGACGCAAACTGACGGGGCATCAGAACAGCTGCTGTGACTGCGTGCGCGCGCCCGCGCACTTCTTCAGCAGCGGGCACACGTGACAGGCCGGCTCCACAGGACGGCACAGGGTGTTGGCCAGTTCAATGAGGCCGAGGTGGGCGCGCCTCGCGTCGGTGTCGATGCCGATCATCCGCGCCACCTCGAGGCGTCCGTCCGTGAGCCGGTTCTTCCGGTCGACCGGATGACCGCTGAACCGGGCCGCGACACGCAGGACGCCCTTGGTGACCAGGACGGGCTCCTCGGAGTCATCCTCGGTGCCCGCGGGGACGACGAGGATCGCCAGGTCCGCCACCGACTCGTTGAGTCCCGGAATCCGCCGTAGCGCGTCGTCGTCGCGCAGGGCGGCGGGGGTGTCTGCCAGGGTCCGGGCGAGTTCGGCGACTGTGCCGGCCCGGCCGGCGCGGGAGATGAAACCGCCGGTCAAACGGAGGTTGTCCTCCTTGGCGAGGGTGTCCTGCGGTTGCCGCCACGTCTCGAGCAGTTTCCAGACCTGCTTCGTGACGTCCGGGTGTGCACGGTCCAGCAGGATCTCCGCCTGGATCACCTGCCAACGGGTGTCCGCCCGCAGCCATGGGATTCCGCTGACGTATTCGGCGTCGAACCAGCGCGCGAGTGTGTCCGCGACTTCGCGGGTGTTCGTGTGGGCCGGTGCGTGAGTCTGCAGGGAGGCCCTGACCGCGCGCGCCAGATGCTCGCCGAGGACAGGAGGAACGGCGTTGCCGATCTGCTTGAACGCCGCGGACGGCGGCCCGGCGAAGCGGAACCCGTCAGGGAATGTCTGCAGCCGTGCAGCCTCCCGCACGGTGATGGTGCGGTTCTGGCGGGGATGGATGTACCAGTAGCCGTCCTTGGCGATGTGCGCGGTGATGGTCCGGGACAGATCGTTCTCGTCCAGGCGCTTGTACTTGTCGTCGAAGATGTCGTCGCGGTAGCGCTTCATCTCGTCGGGTAGGTCCGAGTAGCGGGTTCGGGCGTCCATCAGCTCGAACGCACGCATGTCGTCGTCGCGGACTGGCCGGGTGATGTGGTCGAAGACCTTCATCGCGTCGTCGGTGGCCACACCTTCGCGCATGCGCTGCTGGAATTCGCTGACGGGTCCGCCGTATTCGGCCCATCCCTCCGCGCCGCCGTCGGGCCGCCATCCGCCCTCCACCTCGGGAAGGTCCCCGATGGCGTTCCAGACGCTGACCCGGTCGGGCTGCTCGGCGGGCCAGTCGAATGACACTCCGTCGTGCAGGGCCACGAGTATCAGCCGCTGCCGGAACTGGGGGACGCCGTAGCGGAAGGTGTCGACCACCTTCTCCTCGACGGCGTAGCCGAGGGCCTCCAGTTCGTGGACCATCGTGCGGAGAATGAACATCTCCTTGTCGAGGGCCATGTCGGGCACGTTCTCCATCAGAACTGCCGGCGGTCGGGCCAGCTTGATCACCTCGAGGAACGACCGCCAGAGATCCCGCCGCTCGTCGTATGGGTCACGCAGCCCGTGGCGCACCTTGTGGCGGATTATCGACCGCCCTGCTTTGGAGAACGGTTGGCACGGCGGTCCCCCGGCGAGAAGTTCCACCCCGGCTGCGCGGATCACTTCGGCCACCTGCCTGATCCGGTCCGGGTCGCCGAGGTCCCAGTCCACGCTGAGGCCGGCGTGGTGATGCCGGTGCGTCTCCACCGCTTCGGGGTAGTGGTCGACGGCCAGAACGACACGGTAACCGGCCTTTTCCAGGCCCAGGCTGAGACCTCCGGCGCCGCTGAAAAGGTCGGCGGCCAGACGTTCCCCGCGCGCCCTGGCCTGCTCCGCGTAGCGCAGCAGCCCTTCGTCGTTTTCGCATGCGTCGGTGTGGGGAGGTAGCTGGACGAATGGTCCGCGGACCAGTCTGACGCCGTAGGCCCCCCGCCGGGCCGACGGGTCCCGTGCGGGCCGGCCCTCGTTGTCGACAGCGTCGTTCACGTGCACGCACGTTACCCGTGCGGGCCCGGCGGACCCAGTGGGACCCGTCGGCCGGCCGCCTGATCCTCCACCCGGACATACGCACGACCCTTTCGGCGGCGGACACGGGACAAGCGTGGAGCGATTCCGTCCCACCGGTGGGTGGCCCCTGCCGGGCGGTGGTACCGACCGGCGCCATTAGGTTCGTCGGGAGGGCGAGGGCGGAGGTAGGGATCACACGTCGGGGCGGCCGCCGACGACCGGACGCACCTGACCGCAACTTTCCGACGGTTCCTGTCGTGTGCTCCACTTATGCTGAAAGATGGCTCCGGTACCCCAGCCGGGCCTGCCGGTCCAACCCCCGAGCCGCACGCCATTGTCCGGAGAGGTCCATGCCCACCCTCAGCCTCTGCACGAACACCTTCGATCCGGCGTCCGCCGGTACGCCTCTGCAGGCGGAGGCGGCCGGTGCGTGAGTCGGACCTCGACTTCTACGCCTACAACCTTCTCGAGGAGGTCCGGGCGTACGCCGAGATCAACGACTCCGATCCGCAGGAGGCGTTCGCGGGTCTGGTACTCGAGCAGCTCTCCGGCGAAGGCCTGACCGAGGACGCGACCGTCGTCCGTTTCAAGGACCACGGTGTCGAGGTGAGCGGTTTCGGTCTGTCATCCGACGACAGATGCCTCGACCTTTTTCTCACCAGCTACAGTCCCCGGGCGGACGAGGACCACAAGATCAACCGGTCGGACGTCGAGGCGGCGTTCCGACGGCTGGAGAACTTCCTGTCCCGGTGCCTCGCCGGCACCCTCGTGAAGAATGAGCCGTCGTCGGAGCTCGCCGGCATGGCCACGACGGTCACTGAGAAGTTCTCCGAGGTCGACAAGGTCCGCTTCATTCTCATTTCCAACGCCCGCAGCGTCGTCCGGGACCCGCTCGCCGCGCTGACGTTTCAGGACCGGCAGATCATCCGGGACGTCTGGGATCTGCGCCGACTCGCCAACTGGACAATGTCCGGAAGCCGCGCCGAACCGATCGTCGCTGAGTTCCCCGACGGGCTGCCGTGTCTGGGAACCCCCGACACGAGCAAGGACTATTCGGTCTTCCTCGCCATCGTGCCGGGCAACGATCTGGCCGACCTGTACGCGCGCCACGGCGCCCGGCTGCTCGAACGCAACGTGCGCTCCTTCCTGCAGGTCAAGGGCGCGGTGAACACCGGAATCCAGAAGACGCTTCGCGAACATCCGGAGCGGTTCCTCGCCTACAACAACGGCATCGCCGCGACAGCCACCGCCGTCGACTTCGACACCGACGGCACCAGCCAGCGGGTGATCCGCCGCATCCATGACCTGCAGATCGTCAATGGCGGACAGACGACCGCCTCGATCCACCACGCACGCCGTAGCACGGACATCAGCGCGGTGCTGGTCCAGATGAAGCTCACCGTTGTGTCCCCGGACCGGCTCGACGACATCGTTCCGAAGATCTCCGCGTATTCGAACACCCAGAACAGGGTCACCGCCTCCGACCTGAAGGCGAACGCAGGGTTCCACGTCGACGTCGAGCGCATCATGCGGACGCTGTGGGCGCCGCCCGGCCCGACCCATGACAGCGACACCCACTGGTTCTACGAACGCGCCCGTGGCCAGTACGCCAACGCGGTGACCGGCGAGTTGACGAGGTCACGGCAGAAGATCTTCAAGGCCATAAACCCGCCGGACCAGAAGTTCACCAAGTCTGAACTTGCCAAGTTCGAGGTGTCCTGGTCGATGCGGCCGCAGCAGGTCAGCCTCGGTGCCGAGAAGAACTTCACGTTGTTCTCCGAGTGGCTCGACCAGCATTCGGTGACCGTCGACAAGAACTACTGCCGTCATCTGGTGGCCAAGGCCATCCTCTTCCGCCGGTCGGACAAGCTCGTCGCCCGGCAGAACTTCGGAGGGTACAAGGCCAACATCGTCGCCTACACGGTCGCCAAGCTCGTGCACGCCACCGGGGGTCGTCTCGACCTCGACCGGATCTGGCGGACGCAGGACCTGTCCCCGGCGACGAGGGAGGCGGTCATCGAGCTGTCGGCGCTCGTCCAGAAGGTCATCACGTCGCCCCCCGGCGGTAGAACCCACGTCGGCGAGTGGGCCAAGAAGGACGAGTGCTGGGACGCCGTGCGGGACATCGACTGGGTGATTCCCGGACATCTGGAGATCGAACTGGCCGAGATCGACACGTACGCCGCCGACGTCGAGGCGCTGCATGCCTCCACTCCCGACAACTGGCACGACCTGGCCGCCTGGGGCGATGCCACCGGTACGTTCGACGCTGCCCAGCGGGCAACGGTCCGGGAGATCGCGCAGGCGCTCATGCAGGGCTACACGCCGGCCGGCAAACAGCTGCGGGCCGCCTCGGTCCTGATGGAACTCGCCCGCAAACGGGGCTTCCGCCCCATGGGCGGTGACGGACAGCAGCGCCCTGGCGCGCCCTCAGTGGGGAGCAGATGAGATGACCGGTTGGCGCCAGGACGTGCCCGTCCTCGGATCGGTGGAACTGCCACCCGACCCGCACGCACTCGATGCCCTGGGTCGTAACCACTCCCTCGAGACCGCCCTCGCGGACCTGGTCGACAACTCCGTGGACGCCGGCGCCAGCAACGTCCTGATCCGGTTCATCCAGCACCATGCCCGGCTGATCGGCCTGTACGTGGTCGACGACGGACGGGGTATGACGCCCGGATCCATCGACACCGCTCTGACCCTCGGCGGTCGACGCGATTACCGGGCGACGGACCTCGGCCGCTTCGGCGTCGGCCTCAAGGCAGCATCGTTCAGCCAGGCGGCAAGCCTGACGGTCCTGTCCAGAGCAACCGGCAACGATGCGGTCGGTCGCCGGTGGCTGCACGGGGAGAACCGCGATGGCTTCCACTGCGACATCGTCCCCGGAGACTTCGCCGCGGCCGAACTCGATCGGCCGTGGCCGTTCAGCACCTCACCGTCGGGCACCGTCATCCGGTGGGACCGGGTTAGCGGCTTCCCGGCATCCGACGATCCTCAGCAGGTCGGCGTCTTCCTTTCACGAACGATGGACCACCTGCGCGGCCATCTCGGACTCATGTTCCACCGCATCCTCGCGCAGGGAAAACTGCGCCTCACCGTCGACGTCGAGGACGTCGACCGCGGCGTCGGCATCCCCGCCGACGTGGAGCCGATCAACCCGTTCGGATACCGAAACGCACCGGACGGCTGGCCCAAGACGCTCACCGCCGCCGTTGACGGCTCCCTCCTGACAATCCAGTGCCACATTTGGCCACGCCGGTCCAACGCCGTGGAATACCGGCTGCCGGGCGGCGCCGAGCAGCGACAGGGCCTCTACTTCTACCGACGCGACCGGCTCCTGCACGCCGGCGGTTGGGAAGGCATCCACGCGCCAGACAAAAAGCTGCAGCTTGCGCGGGCGGCCATCGACATCGACGGTGACGTCGCGGGGCTTTTCACCATGAACCCCGAGAAGTCACGGGTCACCGCCGGAGCCGGATTCGCCCTGGCCGTCGGCGCCGCCCGAGCCGAGGACGGCACGACGATCGCCGACTATCTCAGGGCGGCCGAGGCGACATGGGGAGTCAGCAACCAGCGCAGCACCGCCCAACGCCGCCCCGTGACCCCGCCCGGACGCGGCATCAACCCGAGGGTGTGCCGCGAGATCGTGGACGAACTGCCACAGCTCAACAGCGAACCGCTCAACATCATCTGGGCGAAGTTCGACAATGACGACCTCTTCCAGATCGACCGCGACGACATGACCTTGCTGCTCAACCGGCGCTACCGGGCGGCGCTGCTCGGTGGCCGCCGCGGAGGCCTCAACGACGCACCCCTGGTGAAGGCCCTGATGTTCCTCCTCATGGAGAACGTCTTCCAGGGCGTCCACCTCGGCGCCCGCGACAAGGACAACATCGACCTATGGCAGGAGATCCTCACCACGGCGGCCAAGGCCGAACTGTCGTCCTTCGGTGCCCTGCCGTGACCGTCCCGGACCGCCACCTCAGCGGGGACAGCTTCGCCAGCTATCTGGCGACCGGAGTGCCGATGGAGCACCCCGTCGAGGGCATGCCCCGGGTCATCTTGTTCACCGACCCCGCGAACCACCGCATCGGTCTGCGCGGACCTGCCCGCAGCAATGAGACGCCCCGTCCCACCGGGCTCGAGCACCTCAGCATGAAGGTCGTCCACCAGGGTGCGGACCGGCTGATCGAGATCGCCGTCGACAACCCCCGGCTGTTCGCCGACGCCTACCCGGTGTTGTGCGGTGTGGCCGACCGCGCGCAACTCGACGGCATGCCGCTCAGCTCCGCGCTCGCCGAGACACTGCGGCGGCTCGGCCACCTGATCAGGGCCGAGGACGCGCTCACGCGCGAGGTGGAGACCGGGCTGATCGGAGAACTCTGCCTCGTCGCGGGTCTGGCGGGGACGAACTCACCGGAGCTGGCGGTGCGGGCGTGGCGTGGCGGTACCGAGGAACACGACTTCGGGCTCCCGGATGTCGACGTCGAGGTCAAGACCACGACATCGGAGAACAGGATCCATCGCATCTCCTCGGCCACCCAACTGCAACCCACCGGCGACCGTCCGCTCTGGTTGCTGTCGCTGCAGATCACGAAAGCCGGGAGCGGTGGAACCACCGTCGCCGCCCTGATGGCCCGCGTTCGGCAGATGATTCCCGCGGGGGCCGTCCGGGACGACTTCGACGCCTGCACCCGACACGCGGGATGGCGACACCGCTACGCCGACGGCGTGCTGCAGCGGTGGCGGCTGCGCAGCGCGCCAACGCTGTTCGAGGTCACCGACACGTTTCCCCGGCTGACCGAGGACTTGCTCAAGGCGGCCGGGGTGGACCTGCATCACGTCACCGACATCCACTACCGGCTGGATCTGACCGGCAGACCCGCCGACACCCCGCCCGAGCTTCTCCGGGCTGCGGTAACGGCTGGACGACAGGAGCTGCAATGAGCGACGCCGTCACCATCGCCTACAGCGCCGCCCTGGACGCGATGCAACGCACCGGCCCCATGCAGATCCACCCGCTTGCTGCGATGATCGGCAACGACGCGGGCCTGACTGACGGGGCGGCGCTGCGCGCGCATCTGCACTCTGCCGGACCTGAGGACGCGCTGCGCCAGCAGTTCGCCCAAGCGCTCGCCGGTTGGGACCACGCGGATTCCGACGCGGTGTGGGTTGCAGGCACCGAGCGCAACACTGCGGCCCGGCGCACCGCCATCGTCGCCGCCCTGCAGCTGGACCCGGCGACGCAGCAGGTGATCGCCGGGCTGTTTCCCTACGCCGCTGCCCCGATCGTCATCGCCGACGACTGGCAGGAGTGGCGCACCCCTGAACGCCGCAACGAGCGCGACTTCTACTGGGCGCATTACCGTCGGTACCTGCTGGACAAGGGCTGGGACCCGGGCGTCGTCGCCGGGCTCGACCACGCCACCGAGGATGTCGTGAGACGGCTGTCCGACCCGACACGAGAGCTGGCCTATCAAGCAAAGGGCCTCGTCGTCGGCTACGTGCAGAGCGGCAAGACCGCGAACTTCACCGGCGTCATCGCCAAAGCCGTCGACGCCGGGTACCGGCTCGTCATCGTTCTGACCGGCACCACCAACATGCTGCGCGCCCAGACTCAACGCCGCCTCGACATGGAACTGGTCGGCCGGGAGAACCTCGAACCCGAGATGTCCGCCCACGACAACAAGGGCCACGAATACCAGGACGACCCGGACTGGGAAGCCGACCGCTTCGTCCGCCACGGCGGGCGGCCCTCGGACGCCGGCTACCCCGACATCCGCCGCCTCAGCACCCACGGCTGGGACTACCGGCGTCTGCGCCAGGGATTCCTGGCACTGGAGTTTCCCCGACGGGAACGTAACCTGCCCCTGTTCACACCCGCCAACCTCTACACCAGCGACGCGCGGCTTGTCGTGGCCAAGAAGAACAAGACAGTCCTGCAGGACCTCGTCGCCGACCTCGGCCGCATCAGCGAACGCCTCGGTGAAGTTCCCGTCCTCATCATCGACGACGAGTCCGACCAGGCGTCTGTCAACACGACGAGTCCGAAGAAGTGGAAGGACGACAGCAAGGAACGTACGGCGATCAACCGCCTCATCGGCCAACTGCTCACGATGATGCCGCGGGCCCAGTACGTCGGATACACCGCAACGCCCTACGCCAACGTCTTCGTCGACCCGTCCGACGTCGAGGACATCTTCCCCCGCGACTTTCTCGTCTCCCTGCCACGGCCGTTGGAGTACATGGGCGCCGAAGACTTCCACGACTTCGACACCGACGTACCCCTCGCGCAGCGCCCACTCGACGAATCCCAGGAGAAGCGGCACGTGCGGCTCCTCGGCGAGGAGGCACAGGACAGCGACCTGCGTACCGCACTGGACATGTACGTCCTGACCGGTGCGGTGAAAATGCACCGCCAACGCCACGGACACGGCCCCTACCGGCACCACACGATGCTCGTCCATGAAGCCATGGCAAGAGCCGCGCACGGGCACGCCGCCAAGGTCATCAACTCCCTATGGGACGGCGGCCACTACCGGGAAGCGGAAGGCCTGGCGCGCCTGCGGGCCCTCTACGAGTCGGACGTCCTGCCCGTCAGTGCGGCGGTGGAACCCGACCTGCCCACACCCGCCGACTTCAACGACCTCAAGCCCGACATCGGTGCAGCGCTGAACCTGATCAGCCCACCCGACCGGGACACCGGGCCGGTCATCGTCGTCAACAGCGATCCCGACCTGGACCGGCAGCAGGAGAGCCTCGACTTCGACCGTAGGCGAGTGTGGCGGATCCTCGTCGGCGGCAACAGCCTCGCCCGAGGCTTCACGGTCGAGGGCCTCACCGTCACCTACTACCGGCGGGTCACCAAGCAGGTCGACACCCTGATGCAGATGGGCCGCTGGTTCGGCTTTCGACCCGGGTTCCGCGATCTCGTCCGGATCTACACCACCGAGGAACTCCACGACATGTTCGCCGCCGCGTGCAGGGACGAGGAGTACCTCCGCGCAGAACTCCGGCGCTACTCCCAGCCTGCCGACGACGAACGGCAGATCACGCCGCGACAGATACCTCCCCTCATCGCGCAGCACCGCCCCGACCTCAGACCGACCGGACGCAACAAGATGTGGAACGCGAAACTGGTCGAGAAGAGTTCGCCGGGCGAGCCCATGGAACCCGTCGCCCACCCAGACCCGGCAAAGGGAGGCGCGCAGAAAACGCGGGACAACACAGCCGCGTGGCTCCCCATCCTGGCCCATGCCCGGACAACGGTCGAGTTCAAGAGCGTCCGTGTCGGCAAGATCGACGACATCTCGGTCACGCAGGATGCCGGCACCGTCTACTCAGCACGCATCGCCGTTCTCGCTCACCGCGACCTCATGGACGTGCTGCGCTCCTTGAAATGGCTCACGCCGGACACCTTCCAACCCGAACTCACCTGGCTCCGCAGCCTCACTCCCGACCAGCTGGCACGCTGGGTCGTCATGTTCCCGTACCAGGTGTCGGACAAGAGTCTGCGAACCATCCGCGGTCACGGGCCCTTCAGCATTTTCCGGCGGGTCAGGACGACGACCGGGGCCCTACGGGCCATCAGTGAATCGCGGCACCGTAACGCGGCCAACCGGATCGCCGGCCTGAACACGTCGGTCGTCGATCCGGAAGCCGACCGACTGCACGCGCCAGCGACCGGAGCTCTGATCGTCTATCCCTCAGTCGAGGACCAGGTGCCGGACGCACAGTCCATCGACGACGGCCTGGTCACCCTGGCGTTCCACCTGGTCACCCCCATGAGCACGATGCCACTGAACGGGAAGTTGATCAAGTGGCAGACGGAGGACAGCGTCAACCGGTCCGCGATCGTCGTCGATGCAAAGCGTCAGACTGAAGCCCGACACCAGTAGGCCAGGTTCTAGATAGCACCAGCAGGCCAAGCTTCGGTTTCCTTGCCGGCGGCAGCTGACCGGACAACCATCATCGAAATGGCGGAGGCGGTCGGGATGTCCGCCGCAAGAACCAATAGCCAGGGGCTGAAGCGCAGCAGTGTGCCCGCTCAGTGCTGGAGACGATGTCGAGCTGATCAACGAGCGCAGAGACGATGTGAAGAGCGGCCCGGAGGTCGACTGGCTGGGCATGCCCGTCCCTGGACCCAAGAGGAATGATCAGCCAAGGGCTGTCCCCATGATCAGCCGGGGTCAGCAGCCAGCCGCCACAGGTCGAAGATCAACCCAGGCCGGCGTGCGCGACCTAACCCGCCTTCGTTGCCCCGGTTTCCGGATGGTGGGTGCCGGGGCGATGCGCAGCCCGGCCTTCATCACGTACACCTCTCGCTTGTTGACCGCCTCGCCCCGTTTGCTGAGGACATACCCGGTGAGCCGGATCCAACCGTGGTAGGTCGGGGTCGAGTCGACGGACACCACCCGCATCCGGAGCGCCCGTTCTCCCGCGAACTGCACCGAGCACCCTCGGCCGATGAAGACCACGTCACCGGGGCGAGGTGTGGTCACCTCAGCCATCCGAGGAACCTGTGGTGGAGGGTGCCTGCCGGTGCCCAGCTCATGTCCTGAGTCGCGGCCACCAGGTGCGAGCCCATGTAGATGCTCAAGGACACCGGAGCGCCGGCGTACTCGGCGAGCAACTCTTGTCGACGAGTACGGCAGGGCCAAGGGGCGCCACACCCGCCGCAGGTCCAGGTCGGCAGCACCGGCCCGTGCGTGGTCATCGGTCCTCACCCGGCCAGTGCCCCCGGTTGATCGGCAGGCGGTGCGTCGCCCGGCAGGGCAGGTCGGTCCCGCAGCGGCAGATCC